>JBEKWZ010000579.1:0-3616 GCA_049512555.1 Candidatus Sulfotelmatobacter sp.
GCCAACATTATTGCCAACGAACTGGGCGTGCACTTTCAGCCTACCGCCGCGCCGCTGCTGCAGATCAAAGGCGACCTGACCGCGATCATCACCAACATGCTGGATAAGCAGGTGCTGTTCATCGATGAAATTCATCGTCTGCAGCCGGTGCTGGAGGAGTTGCTGTATTCGGCGCTGGAAGATTACAAGCTCGACATCATTATTGGGCAGGGGCCGTCGGCGCGGACGCATACGCTGGAAGTGAAGCCGTTCACGTTTGTGGGCGCGACCACGCGGGCGGGGCTGATTTCGGCGCCGCTGCGGTCACGATTCGGCATTGTGCTGCGGCTGGAGTTTTATACTCCTGCGGATCTGCAGGTGATTGTGGAGCGGTCGGCGGAAATTCTTGGAGTTGAAGTCGATGACGCGGGCGCGAAGGAAATTGCCGGACGGTCCCGGGGTACGCCGAGAATTGCGAACCGGCTGTTGCGACGCGTCCGCGATTACGCGCAGGTTCGCGGGGCCGGGAAGATTGACGAGCCTACAGCGAAGGCCGCGCTCGAAATGCTGGAAGTGGATCAGTATGGATTCGATGAAGTCGACCGGCGGCTGCTGCTGACCATCATCGAGAAATATCAGGGCGGTCCGGTGGGCGTGAATACGTTGGCCGCGGTGCTGGCCGAGGAGCCGGACGCAATCGAGGAAATCTACGAGCCGTTCCTGATGCAGGCTGGATTTTTGAACCGCACTCCGCGCGGGCGCGTCGCGACGCAGCTGGCGTATGAGTATTTCGGGATTACGCCGACGCGAAGGCAGAGCTCATTGTTCTAGAATGAAGCGAGGTTCTAGAATGAAGCGAGGTCGTGCACCCATGAAACATACGCAACAACTTACCGCGATTATTGAGCGCGAGGGTGACGGGTATGTCGGGCTTTGCCCCGAGCTTGATATAGCAAGCCAAGGCGGCACGATCGAGGCGGCTCGCGCTAACTTGCAGGAGGCGGTCGAGCTTTTCTTCGAGACGGCGGATCCGAGTGAAATCGAACGACGGCGCCACTCCGAGGTGTTCGTGACCCGACTTGAGGTCGAGGTTGGGTAGGCTTCGCGTTCTCTCAGGACGCGAGGTTTGCGCGATCCTCGCAAGGCATGATTTCGTTGAGGTGCGACAACGTGGCAGTCACATCGTGATGCAAAGGCGATTTGAGGGTTCGACCATCACGGTTTCCGATCCCTAACCATTCAGAGCTAAAACTTGGGACGTTGATGTCCATCATTCGCCAATCCCAGTTGCCTCGTTCTGTGTTCGAGAAGAAGTAGTATCCTGTTCGGCAAACCTCACAAACATCATTTTGCTGTTTTGTCTGGGCCCTGATGGTGTATGTTGCTCGATTCCTCCCGGCTCTGGTCGGCCCGGGAAGGAGTGCGTCAGGAGCGTCGTTTTGGTTCTTCGCCTCGAAGTGCGACGAGGGTTTCTGATTGCGGCGCTAGGCCTGGCCGTGACGACGGTGTGTCCTTCGCTCGTCGCGCAAAGTAACGCTGCACAAAGCAGCATCGCGCAGAAGACTGTTTCGTCGCAAGCTGCCGCGGTGCCCGCTCCGGCCGCGCAGTTAGGGCCGCCGGCTCTGACTATCCCGCGCCTGCAGCGCCCTCCTACATTGGAAGAGTTCCTGAACATGCAGCCGGAGGGAGAAATCGCGCGCGAAATGGCGAAGGTCACCGGGTTCACGCAACGCAGGCCGCATGACGGAGAAGCGGCGTCCGAGCCCACCGACGCTTACCTGGGGTACGACCAGAAAAATCTGTATGTGGTGTTCGTGTGCTTCGACGATCCGCGGCAGGTGCGCGCGCGCATGTCGGTGCGGGAAGACATCCACGACGACGACCAGGTGGAGATTATTCTCGACACGTTCCACGACCGCCGGCGTGCCTACGCCTTTCAGACCACGCCGCTGGGCGTGCAGTGGGACGCGATCTGGACGGAGGCTTCGCGGGCGGAGGTGAGAGGCAATTTCGATACTTCGTTCGATACGGTTTGGAATTCGCGGGGCAAGGTCACCAGCCGCGGCTATGTGGTGATGATGGCGATTCCGTTCAAGAGCCTGCGCTTCCCCGCGACCAAACAGCAGGAGTGGGGAATCATTCTGTATCGCGGCATCTATCGGAAGAGTGAGGACTCGTTCTGGCCGCAGATTTCGCGGAAGGTGGAAGGGCGGCTGGGGCAGGAGGCGACGCTGTACGGGTTGGAGGGAATCTCGCCGGGTCGCGACCTTGAGCTGATTCCATACGGCGTGATGCGCGGCTTTCGGGGGCTCGATACGCGCGATCCGTACAACCCGTTTTTTCAGAATGCGACCGTGCAGGGACAACCGGGCCTGGACGCGAAGTGGGTAATCAAGGATCATTTTGTGCTGGATATGGCGGCGAATCCGGATTTCAGCCAGGTGGAATCGGAGGATCCGCAGATCACGGTGAACCAGAGATTCGAAGTCTATTTTCCTGAGAAGCGGCCATTTTTTCTGGAGAACGAAGACTACTTTCGCACACCCTTCGATTTATTTTTCACGCGCAATATTCAGGATCCATCGGCGGGTATCCGTCTGACCGGGAAAGAAGGACCGTATTCGGTCGGGCTGATGGCCACCGACGACCGGAGCCCAGGGCTGGCGGTGCCCAGGTATTGCCCGGCTACGTCGCTCGTGTGTTCGAGCGATTTGTATGGCGTTCGGTCCTACTTCGCGATCGCGCGGGTGAACCGCGATATTTTCAAGCAATCGAGTGTGGGCGCGATTTATACCGATTGGCAGTGTCCCACGACGGGAGAATTCAATCGCGTGGGCGGAGCCGATACCCGCCTCAAGCTCACCAACAATTGGACCATGGAAGGGCAGGCGGTGGTGAGTTCGAGCAGCCTGCAGGGACTGACCGCTGCGAACCTGCAGAATACCTGCGAAGCGGGACTGTTCCCGTTCAGTTCGGGCAATGCCGGCAACGGCAGCTACTATGCCGGTGCGGCCGACCGGCTTGATCTTCGGCGCAACGGCCTGCACTTGATCTACGGGGGTTCCTACCAGGACGCCACGCCGGGCTTCGTGACTGTGCCGGGATTCGTAAATCGGGTCGACCTCCGCGAGAGTGAGCAGCATGTCGGCTACGTTTTTCGTCCTAAGCAGGGCTGGATCGTCGACTGGGGTCCGGGTCTCTATAACCGCTATGTGTTCGACCACGAAGGAACGCGGCTCGATACCGACTACACGCCATATGTGTTTGTCGAGGGTCGAGGCCAGACGACTCTGCGGATACTTCCCTACGAGGAATCGCGCGAACGGTTAAGGCCGCAGGATTTCGTGTTTCTGGGTTTGCCCGGCCTGACCCAGAATCAGGATTACCACGAGCATCGCAGCGGAGCGTCGATCGTGAGCGGCTACTTTTCCAAGGTCACGGCGCAGGCCAGCTACTACTGGGGAGACGGGCCGAACTTTGTCCCGGCCGCGAACGCGGCGCCGCAGTGGCTACTGGGGCGGCTGGATACGGGATCGGCGACCCTGACATTCCGTCCCGTGAAGCCGTTGAAGATCGAGAATGCATATCTCTTCGAACGTCTGCGGGCGAGGAACGGCACTTATCTGTTCGAGCAGAG
>JBEKWZ010000580.1:0-3615 GCA_049512555.1 Candidatus Sulfotelmatobacter sp.
CCTTCATTTACACGCGCTGCCCGTTCCCCGATTTCTGCCCGCGCATGACCAGCAACTTCGCGGAAATCTACAAACAACTCGCCCCAAATCCCGCGCTCGCCGGCGCTCACCTGTTGAGCCTCAGCTTCGACCCCGATCACGACACTCCCAAAGTCCTGCGCGACTATGGTTTCTCCGCGGCCCACACCCACGACCCCACCCTTTTCGTTCACTGGGAGTTCGCCGCTCCCTCCGTTGCCGACTTGCCCAAAATCGCCGACTTCTTCGCCCTCACCGTCGAACCCGAAGGCGGACTCATTACCCACAACCTCAGCACCGCCGTCATCGGTCCCGACGGCAAGATCGTGAAGTGGTACCACGGCAGCGATTGGCAAGTTTCTGATTTAATAAAAGACGCAACCGAGGCGCGCGGGCACTAGCGCCGGGTGAGTTTTTGGGTGGTGCAGCGCTTCTAGCGCTGCGATAAGCGCCCTAGTTGTGGTTGGGTTTTAGCCCCAGAGGTACGTTAACCGACGCACGTTTTCGTAAGCCGCCAAACTGTACACGAGGAAATCCTATGAAATACCTGCTTCTGCTTCTTACCCTGCTCGGCATCATCGTTTCATCGCTCGCCCTGCGCGAGCATTACCGCGAAGAAGGTGATTCTCCCTGCAGCATCAACGACCGCTGGGACTGTGGCGTGGTCAATCACAGCCCCTACGCCATGCTCCCGCATCACGCTGACGATTGGCCTCTGCACTTCAATGTTCCCGTGGCCGTCTTCGGCATCGCCGGCTACATTCTGATGGCCGCGCTCGCGTTCCGCCGGTGGTACCGCCTGCTGCTCATTCCCACATTCGCCGGACTCGCCTTCTCGCTCTACCTCGCCAACATCGAAGCCCACGTCCTCGGAGTCTGGTGCGTCTACTGCGTCATTTCGCTGGGCGTGATCTCGCTGATGTCTCTCCTCACCCTCGGCACGGTCATCGCGCAATTCGTCCGCAAGCCCTCGCCAGCCTGATCCAGTTCCTTCGCCCAACACGAACTTCACAGCAAAAAAATGGGCTGCGGGTGGACCGCCATAGCATGAGGGGGCGATCCCCATGCCCGGTGTCCACCCGAAGCAGCCCTGCTCCATTTCAAACACACCTGGGCGCGTTTCGCCATCAGGTGCGCACCTGAGTTTGAGGTCGGAAAACCGCCCTGGAGCCAGCAGGAAAATTCTTACTCGTTCCCCGCCCCGATATTGCGCTTGATCTCCGGCGAGATTCGATGAACACGTTCCGAGCCCGCGCCACGCTTGCTCAAAGTTTTTGCCCGCCACTCCACAACCCGCTAAACTCCAGCGATGCACTCGCTCTATAACCAAGTTGCAGGGAAAAGCGTGGAACGCCTCGCCGCCCTCAGCGACGGCATCTTCGCCGTATCCATGACCCTGCTCGTGCTCGATCTGCGCGTCCCCGCCGCGGAAGCCATTCACTCCGAGCACGATCTCTGGCATGCCCTGGTCGTGCTCTCGCCCCGAATTCTGATTTTTCTGATGAGCGTGATGACCAATGGCATCTTCTGGGTCGGCCAGCAGACACAGCTCAACCAGTTCGCCCGCGCCGACCGCAACCTGGCCTGGATTCACATCGCCTTTCTCTGCGCCGTTTCGCTCACGCCGTTCACCACGTCGCTGCTGGCCGAATTCATCCACTACCGCATCGCGCTTCTGGTCTACTGGTTCAACATCGTCCTGCTGGGAGCAGCGCTCTACTGGAGCTGGAGCTACGCCACCCGCGCCCGCCTGCTCGAAGACGACGTCCCGGCAGAAATTCATTCCGCCGTCGTCCGCCGCATCGTAATCGCGCAATCTCTCTACGCCGCCGGCGCCGCGCTGTGTTTTTTGAACACCTACTACAGCATCGCCGCCATCGTACTTGTGCAGGTGAACTACGCTATCGCCCCCAGATTCTGCTGGGGATTGTTCTCCAAGAAATCGTCAAAGGACATGGTTTAGTAAGCGGCGCACGACGCGCCCACGGGATGGGGTTCGTGGAAGGCACGGCTTCAGCCGTGCCGATAAAGCGACGAGCGCTCCTGGATAACGTGGAAGAGCGGCACAGTGGAAGGGCGGCACCGTGAAGGGCGGCACCGTGGAAGAGCGGCGCTTTAGCGCCGCGTCCAGACGCCCCAGAATTTGCGGGCTTTAGCCCCTGAGGACAAGCCTCAGCCCAGGAAAAGTTCCAAGCTTGGCAGGCCGCGATTTCGATGTTACTGTCTGATCGCGTTCAGATGTCGATCGTGCCGCCAACGCCGGAAGCTTCGTACTCGATCGGCCCGCCTCTGCCGGCCGAGACCCCCAAAGCCCCGTGGCGTCCAAAGGTGGCCGGTAGAATTGCTTTCTTTTTCGGTCCCATCGCTGGCGCCTTCGTTTCCTTCATCAGCCTGCGGCGCATGGGATTTCCCGAAAAAGCGAAGAAGGTACGACTTCTCACTCTCTGCGGTTCCGTTGCTTTGATGGCGATTTTCTTTTTCATTCCCGACGCCTGGACGCGGGTGCTGGGTTTCGGCACGGAAGCCGCCTTCTTCGCGATTTTTCCCCATATTCAGGACCAAGAGTTCGAAGCGTGGGAAGCTGCCAACAAAGACAGATCACCCGCGAGTGGCTGGACCGCAATCGGCTACGGTTTCCTCGGGCTGCTGCTTTACTTCGTGGTCGCTGTCCTGGTGTTCGTGATCCTGGGGATGATTCTCCCCTGACACTTATGATGTCGGGCGACGCTTCACTCCCCGCCATTCAGGAGCCTCGGAATCGCAGGGCGCGGCGGTGATTTGGAAGATCTCCCCGTCAGCGCCCGAGTCGCCGCTTTGACAACCCAGGCAACCCCTGTACGATAAGCCGTTCCCATGAAAGCGATTGCACTCATGGCCGCGCTCCTCGCTTCAATTCCGCTGATTGCCCAATCCACCCCCCAAACAGAGCCTCCGAAGTCGGAAGCCCAACTCCTCGCGGAATCCCTCATGGATCGCGCCCACAAAATCTCCGACATCCGGTCGAAGGGAGCGCCCGCTTTCCGCCTGAAGGCAACTTTTTCGTTCATCGGAAAGGACCTCGACACGGTGCAGGGCACTTACAGCGAAGTGTGGGTTTCGTCATCGCAATGGTGGCGCGAGACGGTCGTGAACGATCAGCGCCGCGTCGAAGTAGGGGGTCCAAATCGCCGCTGGCTGCTCGACAATACAATTGATTTCCCCGAGATCGCTCGCCGTCTCTCTGATCTCGTGAATGTCTTCCCCTCCAGTACGAGCAAATTCGACTTCGAGTCCATCAACGAGCACTCGGCGGGAGCGAGAATCGCGGAATGCGCCATCACGAAGGCGGATACCAGAGGGAACAAATACGCATTTTGTTTCGATGATCAGACTGGGGCATTGCTCGAAAAGGCGGCTCCTGAAGTTCGCCCTAAAAATACAACTACCTTTTCGTGCGCCTACGGAGTTTTTCGCAAGTTCGGGGACTTCCAGTTTCCGCGCGAGGTCTCCTGTTTTGAAGACAAGCATCGCAAGATCGACGCCAACGTCGTTGAACTCTCCTTTGAGCCTTCTCCAGACGCCGAGCTGTTCAAGCCGCCTCCAGGCGCGACCGAGCAC
>JBEKWZ010000581.1:0-3604 GCA_049512555.1 Candidatus Sulfotelmatobacter sp.
CTTTTCGGCTACAGCACGGCTACGTCTGATTTGACGGTTGCGCCAAGCGTGTTCAATACCACGCCGAACGGAGTTTTTATTCCGAATGTTGGTGGCGCGGATGGGGGAATTTGGGGTGCAGGCGGCGCTCCCGCTGTTGATCGTGAAGGAAACATTTACGTTGCCACTGGAAACGGCGTTTTTGACCAGGGCACCGGCATGTCGATGCAGGGCGATTATGGCGACAGCGTTCTCAATCTCAGTCCACCGGCCACGCCGGGCGCGTCAATGCAGGTGAATGGTTGGTTCAGTCCAGACGACGAGTACAACCTGGAGGGGGGCGATGTGGACCTCGGTTCAGGCGCCCCGGTTCTTCTACCCGATCAGACGTCGGGACCACAGCATCTGCTCGTGCAACTCGGCAAAGACGGCGTTGTCTATTTGATAAATCGTGACAGTATGGGCTTTTTCAACGCCTCCACCAACCAGGTCGTGCAATACTTCCAGGCCACTACCGGGTTCTGGGGAACGCCGGCCTTCTGGCAAAACAATCTTTACTTTGCGGGAGCGGGCGACGTCCTGCGGCAATTCACCTTCGACCCGAGCACCGAATTTGCGACGACCGCTTCGTCACACTCCAGCATAACGTTCGGCTTCCCCGACGTCTCTCCGTCCGTCTCTTCCCAGGGATCGTCCAATGGAATTGTCTGGGCGGTCGACGCGGGCCTGTACGGCTATGCCAGCCCGAATGCCCCGTTGGTGAACAACCAGCCTTTCAACTGCTATGTGACGCCGGTACCTGCGCCCTGCACGGGCCCGGCCATCCTCCATGCCTACAACGCGACCAATCTGACGGTTGAATATTGGAACAGCTCGATTGCGGGCCTTCGCGATCAGGCGGGCAACGCGGTGAAGTTTGTACCGCCGACCATCGCCAACGGCAAGGTCTACGTGAGCACGCGGACCGAGATCGACGTCTACGGATTGTTGCCTCAGAACTAAGCGAGTGGTTTTCTGAAGGCTCCAGCCAGCGGCCGGCTGGAGCCCAAGAAAAGTTTCTGCTTAGAAGATCTTGCTGAACAGCCAGAACAGCGATCCCGACAAACACATCGCAACCGGCAGAGTCAGCACCCAGGCCAAAGCCAGGTTGCGCACCGTGCTCAGTTGAATGCCCGAACGATTAGCGGCCATGGTTCCGGCCACACCCGAGGACAGCACGTGCGTGGTGCTGACCGGCAAACCAAATCCGTCGGCCGCGCCAATCGTCGCCATGGCCGTGATTTCCGCCGCGGCTCCCTGCGCATAGGTCAGGTGTTCTTTGCCGATCTTTTCGCCCACGGTCACCACGATCCGCTTCCAGCCAATCATGGTTCCCAATCCCAAGGCCATCGCAACCGCAACCTTCACCCAAGTCGGGATGAAGCGAGTGGAATGATCGACGTGCTTCTTATAGTTGGCTAGTACGGCTGCGTCTTCGGGCGAGAATTTCGGTTGGCCGCTTTTCGCTGTGAGCCGCAGAACTTCGCTCACCAGGTAAAGATCGTTGCGGAAGTTGCGCACGCGGTCATTGGGAACATTCTTCAGTTCCTTGTAGATGGCGGTTTCGTTGCCGATGTCGTTGACCAGAGTCCGTAACGCCAGCATGGTGTTGGCATTGAACTGCTTGCTGCGGATGTATTCGGTCACGTCGTCGCGGGCGTCGCCGATGACGGACCCCGGCGTGACATAGTGGTCGAGCACCTGCGCGGCCTGTTGGGAAACGGCAATGAAATCCTGCGACTCCTTATAAGTCACCGCGTGGTTCAGGGCGTAGGCGGTGGGCACGGTTCCGATCAGGATGAGCATGATTAACCCCATGCCCTTCTGCCCGTCGTTGGAGCCGTGAAAGAAGCTGACGCCGGTGCAGGTAAGAACCAGCAGGCAGCGGATATAGAACGGCGGCGGGGCTTCGCCTTGCGGCGCACTGTAGAGTTTCGGGTCTTTAATGAGCGCCTTGGCCGCCAGCAATAAAAGGGCCGCGACCGCGAATCCCACCAGGGGCGAGAGCAACAGCGACTTGCCGATATTGGCGGCTTGCCCCCAATCGACTCCCGACGTACCGTTTCTCCCGGCCATCAATTGGTTGGCAATGCCCACCCCGATGACGGAACCGATCAGCGTGTGGGAACTGGAGGCGGGCAGGCCGAAATACCATGTGCCCAGATTCCACAGGATCGCCGAGACCAGCAGCGCGAAGACCATGGCAAATCCAGCTTTGCTGCCCACTTGCAAAATCAATTCCACGGGCAGCAGCGAGACGATCGTAAACGCCACCGCTCCGGAGGAAACCATGACTCCCAGAAAGTTCCAGAAGCCCGACCAAACCACGGCGACGTGTGGCTCCAGTGAATGGGTGTAAATGACGGTCGCGACTGCGTTGGCTGTGTCGTGAAATCCGTTCACAAACTCAAAGCCCAGCGCCACCAGCAGGGCGATGCCGAGCAGGACGTAAGGCATGACCGATTCGTTGTGAATCGTGGAAAGGTCGTTGAACAGGCGCGATCCGGCGTAGGCGAAGCCGATGATCAGCACGATGCCGAAAATAATCATGCCGATCGCGCCGGGTGAGGAACGAGAGAGTTTTTGGTCAAGGACGCTGGATGGAGCAGCCATAGTTATCCTTTGTGATTGCCGGGAAGTCCGAATTTAGAACCCACGAAATTGGAGGAACTATAGTGAAGGAATGTTACTGGCGTGTTAAAAGACGGGGCGGGTAGTGTCTTAAATTTCTGCGTCGCTACAGCACAACTCCTATTTCTTTACCGCGACTGCGAGCCCGTCGCGAATCGGCAGAATTGTCGTGTAGAACTCTTTCGCGTCGTAGAGCTTGCGATTGAACTCGAGAATGGCCTTGGTGCTGGGGTCGGTCGAATTCTTTTCCGCGACGCGTCCGCTCCATAGCACGTTGTCGGTGATGAACAGTCCGCCCTTGCGCAGCCGCGGCCCGACCAGCCGCAGCACGCGCGGATAGTCTTCTTTGTCGACGTCGTTGAAGATGATGTCGAATTCCTGCTTCTGTTCCGAGAGGAATTCCAGCGCGTCTCCGGTGTGCAGCGCGATGCGATTCGAGACTCCGGCGCGCTTGAAATATCCGCGGGCGCGCTCGGCATTCTTGGAATCGCCGTCGGTATAGATGACGCGCCCTTGGTCGCCCACTGCCTGCGCCCACCAGACGGTCGAATATCCGATGGCCGAGCCCAGTTCGAACACGGTGCGGGCCTGGATCATCAAAGCAAGTTGCTGGAGAACCCGCGCCACGGCCGGCCCCACGATGGGCACGTCGTGCGCCGTGGCATACTCCTCCATCTCGGCGAGCACTTCGTCGCGCTTGGGCAGCATGGAATAGAGGTAGTCGTCGACTGGCCCCGCGGTAGTGAAGTTGTAATGCCGCCAACTGGCTCGGTTATCTTTTTTCTTGCTCTGGGTCACAGGCTTGCCTTTCGAAATTCGTGCGGGTTTCAACCGCCCCGCCATTCACAGATCAACGCTCACTATCCAATCGTGACACCCGGCTTCATCTCCAACACTTCGACGCCGGGGACAAGTTTACTCAAAGCGCTGGGAGTTCCAGTCAGGGCTGGGAAAG
>JBEKWZ010000582.1:0-3602 GCA_049512555.1 Candidatus Sulfotelmatobacter sp.
CGTAACGCTCTTCTACGGCGTAGTGGTTCTAGCGTTCCTCGTGCCGGCGTACTTGTTTACGATTTGGGACTCGACTCCCAGCGCGGCCGATTTCCGGGAGGTTTACGCCGGTTGGATTCCGTGGACCTCCGCGGCCGCGGTGATGCTCGGTTCTATCCTCCTGTTATGGCTGAGTGCCGACACAACTCACAGAAGGCTCAAACCACGAACCCACATTCTCGTCTCCGCCCTCACCATCGGCCTATTTATGGCGATTCTGACGATCGCCATCCTCCTGGCCTTCGCCTTTGGCGTGTTGGGAGAGAAAGCCTTTGACCGGATTGTTCCCGCACTGCTGTTTTCGTTTGCCATCCCCTGGCTGCTCTGGGGAGCCTTGTTCTACCGCTTCTGCCGGAACTGCAGCGATCCCATCTCGCGCGGGCTCGCGTGGATGTTCCGGGGCAGCGTTCTCGAACTACTGATTGCCGTGCCCGCCCACATTGTTATGCGCCGCCGTCACGACTGCTCCGCTCCAGCAGTCAACGGCTACGGCATTGCGGCCGGTATTTCCATCATGCTGCTCTCATTCGGTCCCAGCGTGCTGCTGCTTTTCAAGAAACGCATGGAAGCCTACGCGCCAAAAGCTCCCGCGGAAAAATAGCAACGCACTTGCGGTTCGCCAGGCAATTGACCTATTGGTTGATCCGTGAAAATCCGTGGCCGACCCGTTAGTTTACCCACCCTGACTTTCCTCCGCCGTTCCCCTTGTGCTGGTCGTCGTCGGGAGGAATGTAATTGCCATGCTCGTCGAAATGGACCTGGCGGTCATGCTTCGACATGTAGACTTCAAACTTTTTCGCCGCCCGCCGCCGCTTCCAGCGGTAATACGAATTGCGCATCCCGTAATAACGTTCTGAGAAGTGGGCGTTCACCAGCGCCGGTTTCGGTCCGCGGCGCACGTAAAGCCAGCCGAAAAGCAATCCCCCGAGATGCGCCACGTAGGCCACGCCGCCCCCACCCATCATGGCGAACGCGAGAGTGACGACGATCAGAATTCCCACAAAATATTTCGCCTTGATTGCGATGGGGAACGGAATCATCAGAATTTCGCTCTCGGCAAACAAGATCCCGAACGCAATCAGGACGGCATAGATTCCGCCGGACGCCCCTACGGTCGCTGCGGTCGGATCCCCCAGGATATGCGCGAAAGAGAGTGCGACCGTCGTGATGGCGGCGCCGATCACACCGATGAAATACAACTCGAGGAATCTCCGCGTGCCCCATGCGGTCTCAATCGCCGATCCGAACATCCACAAGCCCAACATGTTCCAAAACCAGTGGCCGAGATTCGCATGTAAGAAGCTGTAGGTGACCAGCTGCCAGATGAACCCGCGCTGGACCACCTCGGAAGGTACCAGTTCGCAATAATCGATGTAGGGCCGGATAAAGGCAACGGCCGAAATGTGCGAGAACAGGGCCCCTAGCAGGAAAACGCCCGTGTTGATTCCAATCAGCCACGTCACCGCCTTGGTGAACGGGGGCAGGCTCAACGTCATCGGTTCGCCGGTTCGCCGCACGGATTAACCTCTCCTGTAATTCTACTCGGGTCTCTGCTTTGGTGCCCCATTTCTCGCGCGTTCTTTGCGTGAGAAGCGGGGGGGGGAAGTCAGGTGGATTTTTGAAGTCTCGAACCCCTCATCGCTCCGGAACCGGCACCACCGGCAAGCTCCGATGCCCCGCCTTATCCACTGCCCGCACCGCGAAAATCACATTATCCTTCGACAGCTTGAGCGTGGCGCGAGTCGCATTCCCCACATTCTGCGCATGCTCCCACTCCGCACTCGTCGTCGCACGCCATAGCACTTCATACTCTGCCGCGAGCCCGCCCGGGGACGCTTCCCACGTCAGCGTCGAATCGTTCTCCAAATCCTTGGTCAGCAGATGCACATTCGCCGGAGGCGCCGGCGCAGCCGCCAACGACGCCAGCGTGGCCGCATTCAGCCGCGCCACGTGAGCCACATAGTCGTAGTCCACAAACTTCAGCGAATCCCCATATTCGATGCCGTTTTCCATGCGCACGTTCTGGTGCTGATGATGAAAGTCCTCGCGGAATTCGGTGAACCGCACCGCCGCAAATCCCTGCTGGTTGAACGAATAATGATCGCCGCCCCGCAGGTAACGATCCAGCCGGAACACCAGCACCGGCTTCACCCCCGCATCGTAGGCCCGGCCCACGTCGGCGATATACCGCGCCAGTTGCCGCGAAACGGAATCACTTTCCCCGCCCAGCCCGCGAATACGACGGATGTCCTGTTCCGTCGCCGCGGCCGGCACGCCTTCGGAAAAGACGCGCACCACAGAATGATCCTGCTCCGCGCTCTTGTCCCCGCCAACAATGTCGTTATTAAGCACCGCCTCAATATCCCACGCCTGATCTTTGGCCACCTTCGCAAGATGATGGCTGCCGTTCAGTCCCTGCTCTTCGCCCGCGACCGTCAGAAAAATAATCGTCGCCGGAAACTTCATCTTGCTCAGCACCCGCGCGCATTCCAGGCTCACGGCGGTTCCACTGCCGTCGTCGTTGGCCCCGGGAGCATCCCCGCTCACATCGAGCGTGTCGCTGTTGCGCGAATCGTAGTGTCCGGTCACCAGCACGATGCGCTTCGCGTTCGCCTCATCCGTGCCCTTCAACACCGCATAAACATTGGTGATTTCGGTTGCCTTCGGAATGCGTTCCATGGGCTCTTCGGTGAAGCTGTCGGTCTTCACCTCCAGGCATCCGCCGCAATCTTTCGAATAGCGCTCGAACTCCGCCTTGATCCACTCCCGCGCCGCGCCGATTCCGTGCCCCGCGGAAATCGAAGCCGGGTCCTGCGCCGACAAAGTCGACCGCGTTCCAAAGCTGACCAGCTTCTCAATGTTCGCCCGAATCCGTTGCGCCGAAATCTGCTGCAATGCCGCCGCAATCTGAGCATCGACGACTTGCGGATCCGCCGCCGCAACGGACCATGTGGGGACGGACGCCTTCGTGAGCCTGCCCTGAGCGAAGCCGAAGGGTCCGGCCAGCGCGAAGCGCGGCCCCAAAGCGCCCAATAGCTGGGCGCAACCGATCGTCCCCAGTAAAATGACTGAAGCCGCAACGCGCCTCAACCCGCGGAAATGGAGCATGCCCTGGTACCCTCCGTCCAGAAGAATCCCACTGCGGCGAGCGATTCCTGGCCTCCCGAAATTCGCTCGTTCCCTGACTGTGCCCCTTGACCGAACAGCCGGAAAGAATCTAAATATTATCAGGAGGCTCTAATCGGCTAGGGAGGCTTTATGGTTCTGTGCCCTGAATGCGAAACCAACCTGGATGTCGATGAGGATGGCGTCGACGAAGGCGAAATGATTTCGTGCCCCGAGTGCGGCACCGACTTCGAAGTCATCACCACCAGTCCGCTTGAGTTGAAGGCCGTGGAAGCTGGCTACGTTGAAGAGGACGAAGAAGAGGTCGAAGAGAGCGAAGACGGTGACTACTCCTAGATTTCGGACGCACGTTTTCGCCAGGCTGGCCTCCGCCGTTTTCCTCCTCCTGATCGTAATCCTCCTTCCGCAGCTCAGTGCGACTTTCAGCTCGCCCAACG
>JBEKWZ010000583.1:0-3599 GCA_049512555.1 Candidatus Sulfotelmatobacter sp.
TTTCGCCAGCTTGATGGAATCCTCGCCGCTGCCCGCTTCGCCGACCACTTCCATGTCGGACTCATCTTCCAACATGCGACGGAATCCGCGCCGCACCAGGCTGTGATCATCCACCAGCAATACTGTGATCTTCTTTTCCATAAGACTCCGCTTTCTCCCTGGGAACGGTCAGATGCACCCGGGTTCCACCTTCGGGCGGGCGGGAAAAAATGATTTGCCCGCCCATCAACTCAGAACGCTCGCGCATGGCGACCAGACCAATCCCGTGCTTGTTCGTGCGCTGCGCGAGACCGACCCCGTGGTCTTCCACTTCCAACTCAAGAGCGGCGGGCAAGAAACGTAGGCGCACCCACGCTTCTTTCGCGCCCGAGTGCCGCGCCACATTGTTCAGCGCTTCCTGCAGCACGCGGTAGACATGCACGCCGGCGCCGCCATCCACAGGAAACGGCGCACCCTGCTTCTCATAGGATATGGCAATTCCGGTTTGTCTTTCTATGGTGGGAATATACCAGTCGAGCGTGCTTTCGAGCCCGGCCTCGTCGAGCATCACCGGATGGAGGGCCTGCGAGAGACTGCGGACGCTCTCCAAAGTAGTTTGCACAATCTCGAGCACTTCCTGCAGATCTGCGCGCAGCGACGAGCCCTCGGGCGCATGCGTTCCCGCGCGGCGCAACATCGATCCGACGGCGGTGAGAATCTGACCGAATTCATCGTGCAGTTCACGCGAAATGTAGCGCAGCGTAGATTCCTGAGTGGCAATGAGTTTCTGCGCCAGTTCGCTGCGGCGCTCGGAAACCTCGGCCAGGCGCGCGAACAACCGCCGGTTCCAGCGAATCACTGAAAGCCCATTCAGCAGGATCGCCAGAAGAGTGGCCGCCAGAAAAACGTAGACCCGGCTCTGCACCCGGTCGTAGATCTGAACAATGCGTTGCCCGGCCTGCTCTTCGCTCTCGCTGTTTTGCACCAGCAGGCGGGCCACGGCCGTGCTCAGCGCCGCCTGCCGTTCCTGCAGAGAAACCTGGATCTGCTCGCGCGCTTCTTTTTCTTTGCCATTATTCGCCAGGGCGAAGACGCGGTCGACGGCATCCCAGAACTGGCTGAAATTGCTGGTGAGAAATGCGCTCTGCTCGGGAGTCCGGCTGGACGCTGCGAATCCTGCTTCCAGTCGCATCGCATCATCCAGATCGGTGCGAATCCGCTGGAATTGTGCTGACCAGGCGGTCAGGGGATAAGGCTCATCCCCGCTCACCATGTCGCGCATATCCACGGCGAGCAGGTTGAGATCATTCTGGATTCTCAGCAACTGCAGCGAATCCTTGCGGTTGCGATCCACCAGTTCGGTCTGCAACTTGCGTAGCCCGGTCACCTGCCAGGTGATGTAGGCCGAATACGCCACCACGGCGGACAGCGTGATCAGCAGGCCCAGCAGCAGGCCGAATGTCGGCGAACGGTCCGGTGAACGGTCCGGCAGAGTGGGGCGGGACACGCCCCGAGCATACAACGGCGGCGGGGCGCCTGTCACAGACGGTCGATGCAGGACGAGCGCTCGGCGGACGAGTGCCCGCCAGATGTGTGACAATGCAGTAATAATGAAGCGAAGCCGGGGCGAACGGAGTCAAACAGTAGATTGAATATTTCAGCCAAAGAAGCCGCAAAGACCCCAAAGATGCAGCGACTGAAGGCCGTTTGGCCGGAAGTCTGGAAGTTGATGCGTCCGCGCCGCGGACTGCTCGCACTGGGTTTCGTTCTGATGGTGATCAACAAGGTCGCCGGATTCGTGCTGCCGTATTCCTCGAAATTCCTGATCGACAATGTTGTAAGCAGGGGCCAAACGGCGCTGTTGCGGCCTCTGGTTTTCTCCGTTTTAGTGGCGACGCTGATCCAGGGCGTCACTTCTTTTTCGCTGACCCAGCTGCTGTCGAAAGCTGCGCAGCGCTTGATCGCCGACCTTCGCAAGGAGGTGCAAGCGCACATCTCGCGGCTGCCGGTGGCCTTCTACGATGCCAATAAAACGGGAGAACTGGTCTCTCGCATTATGAGCGACGTGGAAGGGGTGCGAAATCTCTTGGGGACCGGGCTGGTGGATTTTGCCGGAGGCTTGGTCGCGGCCGGCATTGCGGTCGTGCTGTTGCTTCGCACCAGTGTTCCGCTGACGCTGATCGCCGTTGGCGCGCTCGGCTGTTTCGCGCTCGCGTTGAACAAGGCTTTTGCGATCATCCGCCCGATTTTCCGCGAACGCAGCAAGATCAACGCCGAGGTGACCGGGCGGCTGACCGAATCGCTGGGCGGCGTACGGGTGATCAAGGGATATCACGCTGAGGAGCGCGAAGAGAGGATTTTTGCCGGTGGAGTGAAGCGGTTGCTCGACAACGTCATGCGCACGCTGACCGCGACATCGCTGATGGGGCTTTCCGCCAGCGTGATGCTGGGCGTGGTCGGTGCCGCAACGATGTACATCGGCGGAAAGCAGATGGTGGCGCACACTCTGACTCCGGGCGGTTACATCTCGTACAACTTGTACCTGGTCTTTTTGATCGCGCCCATCATGCAGGTGGTTTCGATTGGCACTCAGATCACGGAAGCGTTGGCCGGATTAGAGCGTACCCAAGAGATCATGGGCGAGCGGCCGGAGGATCAGGATCCCAAGCGCACCGTGGTGCTTGGCGACATCGTGGGCAGGGTTGAATTCGAGGACGTGAGCTTCAGCTACGACGGAACTCACGAAGTTCTGCACAACATTTCTTTCCGTTCGGAGCCGGGAACGGTGACCGCGCTGGTCGGTTCGTCCGGCTCGGGAAAATCGACGACTATTGGATTGATCTCGGCTTTCTATGTTCCTTCGAAGGGCACCGTTTGCGTGGACGGAACTGACCTGAGTACCGTGCGGCTGGATTCCTACCGCACCCGCCTGGGAGTGGTGTTGCAGGAGTCGTTTTTGTTCGATGGGACGATCCGCGACAACGTGGCTTTCTCGCGGCCAGGCGCCAGCGAAGAAGAGATCATGCGCGCCTGCCGAATTGCGCGTGTCGACGAGTTCGCCGACTCGTTTGCTGAAAAGTACGACACGGTAGTCGGAGAGCGCGGAGTGAAGTTGTCGGGCGGCCAGCGCCAGCGGATCTCGATTGCTCGCGCCATTCTGGCGGAGCCGCGCATCCTGATTCTGGACGAAGCAACCTCGAGCCTCGACTCGGAATCGGAACAGATGATCCAGCAGGGGCTCTCGTATCTGATGCAGGGACGCACGACGTTCGTCATCGCACACCGGTTGTCGACGATTCGCCGGGCCGACCAGATTATGGTCATGGAACAGGGGCAGATTGTGGAGCGAGGCACGCATGCCCAGCTGTATGCCGCGCGCGGTCGCTACTACGACTTGTACACGCGGCAACACGGAGTCGAGGAGAATTTATTCCTGGCTCCGGGCGAGGGAGACGCGGTCGTGGTGGCTGCCAACGGCGCAGACGGAAAGAATGGCGATGTGAAAGCCGCGGACGCCTTGCGCGTGCTGCGAGGAGAAATGCGCTAGCGCCTATGACGACAGCCCCCGTAGTGTCATCGGCACGCGGTACTCTCGCGGTCCGGATTGAAAATCTTTGCCG
>JBEKWZ010000584.1:0-3598 GCA_049512555.1 Candidatus Sulfotelmatobacter sp.
TTCCGGCGGCTCATCCGCTGAATCTCGGCATGATGGGTATGCACGGGGAGGCTTGGGTGAATCACACGATTCAGGAAGCTGACCTGCTGCTGGCCTTTGGAATGCGATTCGATGATCGTGTGACCGGCAACTTGAAGACGTACGCGCCGAACGCGAAGAAGATCCATATTGAGATTGATCCGGCGGAGATCAACAAGAACGTGAAAGTGGATGTGCCGCTGGTCGGCGACCTGCGGGAAGTGCTGCACGAATTATTGCCGAAGGTCGAGACCATTGATCGCAGCGAGTGGCTCGACTCGATCGACAAGCTCAAAGGCGACGCCGCGGTGCGCGATATTCAGAACCTACCCGACAGCGGACACCTTTATGCGGCGCACGTGATTAACGATCTGTGGCGTGAGACTCGCGACCGTGAAACCGTGGTGGTGACCGATGTGGGCCAGCACCAGATGTGGGAGGCGCAGTATTACAAGCACGAGAAGGCGCGCAGCCTGATCACTTCCGGAGGGCTGGGCACGATGGGCTTTGCGCTGCCGGCGGCGATTGGCGCAAAAGTCGCGCGGCCGGAGGCGGAAGTTTGGGTTGTCGTGGGCGATGGCGGCTTCCAGATGACGCTGTGCGAACTTGCGACCATCGTGCAGGAGAAGCTGAAGGTGAACATTGCCATCATCAACAACGGTTTTCTGGGCATGGTGCGGCAGTGGCAGGAGTTTTTCTACGAGCGCAATTATGCCGCGACGCCGCTGCTGAATCCGGATTTCGCCAAACTCGGCGAGGCTTATGGCATTCGCAGCATGACGGTTAGGGAGCGCTCGCAGGTCGTGCCGTCGGTGCGGGCAGCACGGGAGCATGATGGGCCGGTGTTGATTAATTTTTGTGTGGAACAAGAAGACACGGTGTATCCCATGGTGGCCGCGGGAGCGTCGTTGCACGAGATGATCCGGCGGCCCAGCAAGATTGTCGAGACGGCCGAGGACGAATAGAGACGGCGAAGAGAAACCAATGCTGAACACTTACGTGGTGTACGTGGAAAACAAGCCGGGCGTGCTGACGCGCGTGGCGTCGCTGTTTCGGCGGCGCGCTTTCAATATTGATTCGTTGACGGTGGGCCGAACGGAAAAGCCGGAGGTCTCGCGCATGACAATCACGGTCGAGGCGGACCACGACCAGGCACGCCGCATCGAAGCCAATCTCTACAAGCTCGTCAACGTGCTGCTGGTCGAAAACATTACTAAGCAGCCTGCGATTATTCGCGATCTGGCGATGATCAAAGTCGCGGCCACTCACGAGGCTCGATCGCACGTGTTGGAACTGGCCAGCGTTTTTCGCGCGCGGGTGGTGGACGTGGCTCCCGAGTCGCTGACCATTGAGATTACCGGGGCGGAAGATAAGATTGACGGGCTGCTCGAAGTACTGCGTCCCTACGGCGTGCTGGAAATGGTGCGCACCGGAATTGTGGCAATGCGCCGCGGCAAGTCTTCTGCGACTGGCTCGTCCGTGGCCGATGATGAGGACGTGGCGGAAGAGGATGTTTCGCACTCGGTGTAATCGGCGAAATCGGCCACAGCGCCGAACTCTAATCAGCTCTTAGACTTACAACCATTCCACCTAAAGTTGCTTTCCGGACAAGGGCTGGCATTGTCCGTCTGTTCCCGCGCAAGTTACCGAAGTTTATTAGAAAACCTCTAAATCGTTGTTTCTAAATACGTTAGCTGGTATTTATGGGAATGGCTGGATATCCCTCCGGCCGCAGTGTGCTTACCGAATGACTGGTGCAAGCGGCATCGCTATAGGTCTGCCTGCGCACTCGCGCTCGTGGAGAGGACTGTCTCGACCGGCCAAGCTCTACATCAGCTTGATCGTAGTTGCAGGACTGGCCACGCTGATCTACGGCGGGGTTCACCAGAGCAGCAAGAACATTGCCGAGTTCATCTGCTACCTGGGCATCGCCATTCTGGCGTCGCGGCTCAAAGTAAATCTGCCTGGAATTACCGGAACGCTGTCGGTGAACTTTCTGTTCATCCTGATTGGTGTGCTGGAACTCAGCTTGACCGAGACGCTGATTCTGGGCGCGGTGTCGATGCTGGCGCAGTGCCTGTACCCGGAACGTCCCAAGGCGATTCAGGTGACGTTCAACGTGTGCGCGGGATCGATTTCGACGGCGCTGGCGTATCTGGTGTATCACCACCCGCTGGCGAACCTGCTGATCGCGAACCGGCCGATCCTGCTGGGGGTGTCGGCGACGGTGTACTTCATCGCCAACGCGGGCTCGATTGCGACCGTTATTTCACTGACCGAGCGCCGGCCCCTGACGCGCATTCTGGTGGACTGCTATTTCTGGTCTTTCCCGTACTACCTGGTGGGAGCTGGAATCGCGGGAACGATCGCGTGGCTCAATCAGACTTTCAACTGGGAAACGTCGCTGCTCATGGTGCCCGCGGTCTACCTGATCTACCGCTCGTACCGCCTCTACCTCGGCAAACTTGAGGACGAGAAGCGCCACGTCGAGGAAATGGCGAACCTGCATCTGCGGACGATTGAGGCGCTGGCTCTGGCCATTGAGGCCAAGGACCACACGACGCATGAGCACCTGCAGCGCGTCCGGGTCTATGCCATCGAAGTCGCGAAAGAATTAGGGGTGGAAGGACCGGAGTTGGAAGCCCTGCACGCTGCCGCGCTGCTGCACGATATCGGCAAACTTGCCGTGCCGGAACACATCATCTCGAAGCCCGGGCGCCTCAGTCCTGAGGAATTCGAGAAGATGAAGATTCACACGTTGGTGGGCGCAGAGATTCTGGAACGCGTGCGCTTCCCGTATCCTGTGGTGCCCATTGTGCGCGCTCACCATGAGAAGTGGGATGGTTCCGGTTACCCCCTGGGATTGAAGGGAGCGGAAATTCCGATTGGGGCGCGCATCCTGTCGGCTGTCGACTATCTCGATGCCCTTGCGTCCGATCGCCAGTACCGGCGAGCCTTGCCGCTGCGGGAGGTCATGCAGAAGCTCTCCGCGGAATCGGGCAAGTCGTTTGATCCGAAGGTTGTCGATATCTTGCAGAAGCGTTACCAGCACCTGGAACGGCTGGCCGTGGCCAAGTCTTCGCAGGACCCCGCCGGCCCGCTCTCCACGGCCATAAAAATCGAGCGCGGCCTCGAACCAGCGGCCGGCTTTGAGAACGCAACCGCGCAGGATTACGTGGGACGCGAAACCACATTCCTGTCTTCCATCGCGGCGGCGCGGCAAGAGGCACAATCGTTGTTCGAACTCAGCCAGGATCTGGGTGCCTCCCTCAGTCTGATCGAAACCCTTTCCGTATTCTCGGTGAAACTGAAGCCGATGGTGCCGTACGATGCCATCGCCATTTACATCAAGCGCGAAGAAGAACTGGTTCCTGAATATGTGAATGGCGACAACTACCGTCTGTTTTCTTCGCTGCGGATTCCCCTCGGGCAGGGACTCTCGGGTTGGGTAGCGCACAATCGCAAGCCGATCATTAACGGCAATCCGTCGGTCGAGCCGGGATATCTGAACGATCCGACGAAGTTCAGCACGCTGCGCTCTGCGCTAGCGGTGCCGCTGGAGGGCGTTTCTGGAGTGATC
>JBEKWZ010000585.1:0-3597 GCA_049512555.1 Candidatus Sulfotelmatobacter sp.
TAAAAAGAAGGCCACCACGGCAGCTTGCACCACCACGAATTCAAGTACCATGCGGCGTTCACGCCCGGTCCGACGCTCCGCGAGAAGAGCGATTCCCAGAAACAACGACGCCACACAATAGATATAGGAGTGCAGCCGGATAAATAACGGGAGCCACGGATTCAAAGGCGCCTGAATGAACGAAACGTAGATATCCGGCAAATACGCAAGCATGCAGTAGACCGAAGTAAGCAGGCCAAGCACTGCGAAGAAAAGCCGGGCAGCTATGCCGATCGAGTTGGAACTCTTGTGCTTCAACGGCCAGGCCGGGACAGCGAACTAATCGGATACCTGGAAAAGCGGCGAGATGTTTGGTTGCCCTTGCGCATGACTTTTGAGCGTAACACCTGCCTTCTCCTGCCGTTGGTGATCGCCGCCACTTTCCGGTTACGTTAGTTTGGGGCATCGGCACATCCTCACCCGCCGGACTCTCACGGCCTTGGCGGTCTTCCTATCGAATTAATTTGATCCGCAGCCCAATTCTTAGTACCTTGCTGCTGAAGGCGTTTGCGCCCTGAGGTGTACGTTGCCCATTACCGCCTCCGACTCGATCACGCTCGCCGTGGAACACACCCGGAAACAACTGTTTCAGCCCTTCCGCATCGGGCAATGGACCAAGCTTGCGTTTGTCGGCCTGCTGGCGGGAGAACTCGGCTCCAACGGATGCCGCTCCTTCAATCTCCCTCAACATCCCGGGGCCACTACGCACCCCGGGTTCCCGGGTTCTCTGGGCATCGATCCGGCGCTGCTGGCGGCGCTGGGTGCTCTTCTAGGGGCGCTGATAATCGCCGGGTTGGCTGTTGGAATCATCATGATGTATGTCAGCAGCGTGATGCGCTTCGTCCTGTTCGACAGCATCGTCACGCGCGAATGTCACATTCGTTGGAGCTGGGGCCGCCGTCTCGGCACGGGCTGGCGATTCTTCGTCTGGAAGTTGCTTTACGTTCTGCTGAGCCTGGCGGGCTTCGCAATCGTTATCGGGATCCCGGCGGTCGTGGCCTTCAGCCAAGGTTGGTTCAAGGCGCCGAGCGAGCACGTTCCGGCTCTGGTGGCAGGCGGAATTATTCTCTTCGTGGTGTTCGTCGCTTTCGCCGTGATTGTGGCCGTGATCTTTGTGCTGACGAAAGACTTCGTCGTTCCCCAGATGGCTCTTGAAAATATTGACGCGATGGAGGGATGGCGCCGACTGTGGGCGATGATGAAGGTCGAGAAAGCCGCCTACGCCGGGTACATTGGCATGAAGATCGTACTCGCCATCGTGGTGGGCATCCTCATTTTCATTGCCACGGTGATCTTGGGGTTGATCGTTGTCATACCCAGCATCGGAATCGGCGTTCTGGCATTTCTGACCGGCAAATCGGCTGGATTGACTTGGAACGCGGAGACCATCACCCTGGCGATTGTGGTGGGCTGCATCTTGCTAGGAGCGTTTCTTTATCTGGTCTCGCTGATCTCGGTGCCCGCCATCGTCTTCTTCCCCGCGTATTCCATGTATTTCTTTGCCGGGCGATATCCACAGCTGCACGCCGTGCTGTATCGCTCGTCGCCTCCGGCCCCGGTTCCAGCGAACGCGACGCCATCGTCTGCATAGGTCCATGCGATTCGTTTGCCGTTGCTCGGTGGCGCCCGGTAGTGTCCTAACAGTGCTAGGACACTACCTGGCGCCCCGCCTTTCGTGACGAACATTGGCCTGGGATGCGATACTGCTCACCAGCAATTTAGTCTCGCGTCTTATAACCAGGCCATAAGCCAGTCGCAGGCAATCATCTTCGAACGGAGTGTGTACTTTGAAAATGTCTTTGACAGCAATGACTGCGCGCTCGCTGGGGACGCTCATCGCAATCGCGGCGGTAGTGTCAGTGACACTTGCAATTCCGGCGCGTGCCCAGCAGCCGTCCAGCACCGAGCAGCCCGATAACTACACCTGGCTCGAAGACATTCACGGCGAGCGGCCCATGGCTTGGGTGAAAGCCGAGAACGCGCGCACCGCGGCGGTGCTCGAGAAAGACCCTCACTTCGCCACGCTCGAGGCCGAAGCGCTCAAGGTGCTGGAATCTCCCGAGCGGCTGCCGGTGCCAGAGCTGCGCCACGGCGCAGTCTACAACACCTGGCGCGATGCCGATCACGTGCGGGGAATCGTGCGGCGCACCACGCTCAAGGATTATCTGACAGCCGAGCCACACTGGGAGACGGTGCTCGATTACGACGCGCTCGCCAAAGCCGACAAGCAGAGCTGGGTGGGGCATGGACTCGGATGCTTGCCTCCCGACGATGAGTATTGTCTGGTGGACCTGTCGGCGGGTGGCGAGGATGCCTCAACCCTACGCGAGTTCAACTTGAAGACGGGGAAATTCGTTGAGGGCGGTTTCGTGCTGTCCCGCGGCAAGCAGAACGTTTCGTGGGTCGACAAAGATACGCTGCTGATTGGCCGCGACTGGGGCCCGGGAACCATGAGCGAGGCCGGATATCCCATCACCGTACGGCAGTGGAAGCGCGGCCAGCCTCTGGAGAGTTCCACGGAAGTTTTCCGGGGCGATGTCAAAGACAACGGCTACGGCGATGACGCGGAGGTGTTCATCGATGGACAGGGCCACGTCGCCAAACTCGTGCAACGCAATCTGAGCACCTATGCGCAAGAGACTTACCTACTCTCTCCCGGCGGACCCAAGAAGCTCGCTCTGCCGCTCAAGTCCAATGTAAGCGGCATGCTCGACGGTCAATTACTCGTCGAGCTCCAGGAGGATTGGACTCCCGAGGGACAAGCTAACAAGATTGTCCAGGGATCGGTGGTTTCGCTCGATCTGGCCGCGGTAGAGAAAGATCCGGCGCGGCTCCATCCCGTCGTCGTGTTTGCCCCGACCTCGCAGGAGTTTGAACAGTGGTTTTCGACCACCAAGAATCACCTGATCTTGACCACGCTCGAACACGTGCAGCAGCGCGCCTATGTGTACAGCTTCGGCAGCGACGGCAATTGGACGCGCAAGCCGCTTCCCGTGCCCGACAATCTCACCCTGAGTTCCGGGACGTTCAGCCTCACCGACGACCGCTTTTTTGTCAGCGTCGAGGGCTTCCTGACTCCGCCCTCGCTGTGGCTGGGCGATGCCGGCGACGGATCGTTCGTTTTGGCTAAATCACAGAAGCCGCAGTTTGACGCCAGCGCTTTGGTCGTCGAGCAACTGGAAGCCACTTCCAAGGATGGAACCAAGGTCCCTTACTTCATTGTGCATCGCAAGGATATGCCCTACAACGGTTCGAATCCGACTCTGCTGAACGCCTATGGCGGCTTCCAGGTCCCCATGACCCCGCTCTACGGGGCTGTAAGGGGCAAGCTCTGGCTGGAGCGTGGTGGTGTCTTTGTGCTGGCCAACATCCGCGGCGGCGGCGAGTTCGGTCCCGCCTGGCACGATGCCGGGCTCAAGACCCATCGCCAGCGCATTTACGATGACTTCTATGCCGTGGCCCAGGATCTGGTCACGCGCAAAATCACATCGTCGCGCCGGCTTGGGATTATCGGCGGATCAAACGGCGGCCTGCTGATGGGCGTTGAGTTCACTCAGC
>JBEKWZ010000586.1:0-3596 GCA_049512555.1 Candidatus Sulfotelmatobacter sp.
GCTTTATCGTTGCTTCGCTGCGCTTCGTCGATGGCACGAGAGATGTACTCCGCGCTGATGGGCTGAATGGTGTCGTTGACGGTGATCTTGAGGACTTGCGCGGAGGCTGGCGAGCAGACG
Source organism: Candidatus Sulfotelmatobacter sp. (assembly GCA_049512555.1). Lineage (GTDB taxonomy): Bacteria > Acidobacteriota > Terriglobia > Terriglobales > Acidobacteriaceae > Sulfotelmatobacter. The sequence goes on from JBEKWZ010000586.1 coordinate 121, forward strand.
GCTGCCAGGGCGAAGCCGATCAGGAATAGAGATATTGCTGCAACTATTTTTTTGTGCGACTCGGATAAAAGCTTTGGCTTCTTTGCGTTGCCGCACGCTGTCGGGATTGTCTCACAATAACATATTGAGAGCAAAGGGCTTATGGGTAAAATATTGCGGGATAAGGGGCTGGCCAGGCGATTTTCAATCGGGGCAACGCGGGATGGTCTGCGGCCAAACACCAGATTAGTGAAACTCAAAGACACATCTAGTTTAACAGGTTGAGCGGGATTGTTTGCGACCGTTACGGAGAAGAATTCGCTTTGGCGAGAATGGGTTAAGAGGACGGGAGAAGAATTCGCTTGACACCGTCAGATCTTGAGTACGCTTGGGGCGCGATATGGGCTGGAGGAGACAAGTGGCGATCCGCGGGAGATCCGCTTCGACTCCGCTCCGGGCAGGCTCTCGCTTCGGCTGAAGGACAGCTTTGCCCAGAATGACGAGCCAGAGCAGATTCCTCGGCGTGCCGTCGCATCGTTCCCGTCGCCTTCGGAGCGACAATTTGCCTCGCAGGACGCAATCCAGAATCGAAACGTGCTATTGGCCTGACTTAAACAGCTAAGCGCGTCCAGAGGCGCTTATAAACCTCTTGGATCCTCCCTTTCTCGTGTGCAGGCAGGTCTGTCCACCCGTTCAACTCTTCTGTTTTCATTGACATCGAGACATTCACGACTTTTGAGAAACTTTGAAAACGAATGACTGGCCTTCTTTGCGTAACTGCCGCAATATCTCGCTGCCCAGTAACCGGGAGGCCCACTCGAAACGACTTTTTGCAATGGCCGAGTCAAGCGGCCAAGGCTTTCGAAAAAAAAGTCTCTGTTCGATGACCTAATTGTTCCGGTTTTTACGCTTTAGTAGATAGGTAACTCTCGTAGCGTCGGCCGACTGGAGGTAAAGAGATCGCGATGCCAGCCAGGGAGTTCTTCGCTGTTCAACTGGTTCTGGCATCGGCGAGGCAGTAGGCGAGGAGAACCGTTGGGGGACGGTTCTCCTTGCTTACGAAGTTCTCGACCGCTTCATCACCCCCGAGGGGGAAAGAAATGTCGATTGAGCACGTGAGTTTGAAAGAAAAGTTGTACCAGGTGCGGCTAAGTTTCGATGCCCGACTGGCAGAAGTACTGCAGAGAAGGCCCGACCTGACTCAGGCCCAGATCAAGCAGCAGTTCAGAGTCAGCGACTCGGTGATTCGTCGCGTGATCAAGCAGTTCAATATCCCTCGCAGGGGCGGCCGGAGACCCGCTCGGCAAGTACCCACCGCCGAGTGCCCTTGATTTCCATCTGTCAGACCAGATGAGCCAACGAAATCCTGCTTACTATCAGAACTGAGCGATTGTTGGTTTCTTGGTTATTCAAAAATCGCGGTTACACTCATCGACAGATCGATGAGGGCTAAGGTCCGCTGTCGAGATTCCGTCTCAACGGCACTCCCGAGCGGGAACAGTGTTGGAGTGTCGGAGGATCAGTTCATCTGCTGGGCGCTAGTGGGGGTGGCGCAACTCGCCGGCGACTTGATTTGCGGTCTGGTCCATCAGCTGGGAGACCAGGACTTCATCTGGCGATCGATCGTGCGCTTTGACGACGCCAGAGGACCACTCTTCGAGTTCTCCGGCGCGCATGATGCGGTAGGAAACAGTGGCGCGGTTATCATCGGGAGCGCCGGTACGAGGGTCACCCTGGGCACTACCCGGAGCGCTGCCGATCTGGATGGAGCGGGGCCGGGGATTGCCCATGTCGGACGTGCCGGCATCGATTACCTCGATCACGGTGGTGTGCAGGATGAACTGGCAGTTCTGCTCGCGTACGGCGGGGTCGGTCTCACTATTTGAGTCGAGCAGGACGGTTTCTATGGGGGCGGCCTTGCCCTTGGTTACGTCCTTGCCCTTGTTGGCGCGTTCGAACGCCTTGATTAGCTGGTCACGCTGCCAGGTCGTATTGATGAGGCTGTGCGAGTTGTTCTGGAGGGTGGAGACGCAGAGGCGGATGGGGTCCAGTTTGTTCTGGGCATGGGCTGAGGAGATCAACATCGATATCAGCATCAGCGCTGGGATTGGCGACAGCAAGGCCGACGGTCTTCGCATGGAGTCTGACCCCCTGGTCGGAAGAACGGAATACCACACAAGATACACCCGCAATCGCCAGTCAGGTGAACTTCGACTCACGACCGGACCTGACGTCCCTGGGAACTCACGAACATCGCCTAAGCGTTCAATTTTATTGAACATCGGTTGAACATCGGTCAAAACGTGAAATCGCTGTTGTCGTCAGTTACTCCCGTTATTTGTGGCGTGAATCTGCTCGTGCTGCAATTAAAGCCGGATGCGGCCTCTGAGCAAATGCCCGAGCTGTGGTCTCGACCTGGGTCTCTATGTCGAGACCCACTGTCCGCAATGCGGAATGAGTCTCTCGCCGAAACCTCCCATGCCTGCGGGGATTTGGCTGCTCAACTTGATGCTGACAATCTGCGGCACTGTTCTTGTCCTCACTTCCGTGGGGTGGTTTGTTTTTTACATGAATTCGTCGTCGAGCGCGGAACTCTACGAAGGAGCGCCGTACCATGCGGCGACATTCCGCGTGATCAGCGTTCAATACTCTCCGCCCACTGCGGGGATCGACGGGGGCTCGACACCGGCAATTGCCACTGCCGCTGGCATCGTCGAGGGGCAAAGAGAAGGCATGGACTTATTGCCCTATGTCTATCCTCACGATCGAGCCGAATTAATGCAACGTTTTCCCGAGGGCATGGTGATTCCCGTCTATCTGTTCCCGACCCTTAGAGGGGTAACCCGCATTCAGCCTCTCCGGGGCCCCCCCGCAGAGACGTATCGACGGCAAGCGACCTGGGCGTTGAATCGTGCGCTCCCCGTGGTCGGAGCAATCGGGATGCTCACGGCTCTGCTGGGCCTCGGGCGCTTCTTCCTTTGGCGAAGTCGGACGGTCGCGAACTGATACTCAGTTGGCGTAACATCGCGATAGCACTCAAAATCCCTCATCGAGCTCGAACGCCGGTTAGCGCAGTTAGCCCAGACGCTCCAGGTTACAAGTGGGTCACATTCCCGGATAAATGCCCTTCAATCGCCTTCGATTACGCTTCAGTGGACGACTAGCCCCTTCAAGAACTTCGACGGCAGCCAAAGCAACTACTTTAGCCAATAGTGGGGGCTTTCCGGGCGCGTAAAGGTAGCTATCTGCGACCTCGCCAATCTTCTTCAAATCAGCGTCACTGACAGTCAGGATGCGGGCAGCAAGTTCGTCTTCGCCGTAGGTTCGGAGATCGGCCTGAAGCAGTTCGCGGCTGGTGGATACGGGCACCGCAGGATCGTAACACTGTTCGCTCTTACTGTTGAAAAATCGCCATTTCACTCATTGAGGGCAATCCAGTTTCCCAAGTTACCGAGTGACAGCGCCTACCTCCAACTGAATACCAACGACTGCATCGT
>JBEKWZ010000587.1:0-3595 GCA_049512555.1 Candidatus Sulfotelmatobacter sp.
ACACTCTGCAGATCGGACTGCTTCCCGGCGAACGACGCGCGCACCGCTTCCAACTCCGCGGCGTTCCGGCCCTTCGAGAGCACGTATCCCGCCCGATAGTGCGGCTCCGCCCAGTCTTGGGCTGCGTATCCCTGGTTGAAGCGGCGATTGAGTTCCTGGACGAAATCGGTACCCGACATCCGCAGGCTGTGGCAAGTCAACATCATCAGCAGCCAGACATCGGTGTTACCTTGCGCAAAGCCGATCCAGGGATACGAGCTGCTCGAGAACCAGCGCGCGACCGAGTCCCGATCGGGCAAACCGAAGTGCCGATGCTCCAACAGCCCCGGAATGGGGTCTTGCAAGGCGCACTTGGCATGCTCGATGACCACAGACTCTGCCCAGCGATTGCTTGCGGAGTCGAACGGAAACGCCACGTACAGGCCGTCCCGAGTCACCCTGAGGAGCTCGGAAACAAACGCCGGCCGCTGTTCGCCCGGAAGATGGTCGAGTGCGTCAAGCGAACAGACCAGATCGAAGGCGCCGTCGCGAAAAGGAAGCTCGATTCTGCTGCCTTGGATGTAATTCTGCAATCTGGCAGTGCAAATCGTATCCACTACCGTCACCCTAGCGTCCGGAATCAGAACTCCCGCTAAAGAAGGAAATCCCGGCCAGAACGACTCCGTATAGCCGCCTACATCCAAAACGCGATAAGCGGACCCGCCCGGCCGAAAGAGCTTGCCGATGTGCTCCAGCAGGATATAGCGCCCATACAGATCGAACGGTATTTCTTGCAGGCGCTCGCCGCCGCTCATGACAGGTCCCGCGCTCCGGCGGCTTCGGGCGACGGTGGCGGCAGAACCACCAGTTCCAGACAGTGGGTAGGGCGTGTCAACACGTCAAGGAATATCCGGGCAGCGGCAGGCCGGGGGCCTGTCCTCGAAGACTGAACGATCAGTCTAGCTCAATTCGCCCGCACAACGTGGCCGCGCGGCGTATGCTATACTCGGGAGTTTCTTATGCGGCCCCTACCATGTGGCGCGGCGATCCCTTCTTCCTTTTATCCAGCTTGATCTTAAAGGACTTTAAGATCCGTTATCGCAACATGTCACTGGGAGTGCTTTGGTCGCTGTTGAATCCTCTGGTGATGATGGGCGTGCTTACGTTCGTTTTCACCAAGATACTGAGGAACTCCAACCCGGATTGGGCGCTGTTTGTGATGTGCGGCCTGGTCCCCTTCAATTTCTTCAGCATCGCTTGGATTTCCGGGACGACCTCTCTGGTCGACAATGCCGGCCTCATCAAGCGCGTGCCGGCGCCCCGCGAAATCATTCCGTTGGCCGCCGTGCTCTCAAACTGTTTGCATCTGTTCATTCAGATCGGCCTTTTGATCGCGCTGGTGTTTCTGTTCGGAAAAACCCCCAACCGCCATTGGGTTTGGCTGCCTTTCATCTGGGGCCTGGAAGTGGTTTTTGTGTGCGGCCTCTCTCTGATCACGTCCGCGCTCAACGTCTATATCCGGGACATGCGCTATCTGGTGGAGTCGGCCAACACCGTTCTGTTCTGGATGGTGCCCGTGGTCTATTCTTTTGCCATCATTCCCGCGAGCTACAGGCCTATTTATCAACTCAATCCGCTGGCGGCGCTGGTGATGGCCATGCGCGACATCCTGATGGAGGGGACGCGCCCGGTCCCTTCACTGCTGTTCAAACTCACCGGTGTCTCGATCTTTATGCTGGCTGCAGGCTTTGTGGTCTTTCGAAGTCTGAAGCCGAGGTTCTCCGATCATCTGTGAGAAATCATGAGCGTGATTGAGTTTCACAACGTCTCCAAGAAATTTACCCGGCATGCCGGGCAGTTGTTGCTGCGCAATCATCTGACGCGGTTTCTCACGAGGCAAAAAGACAACCCGTTCTTTGCGCTAAAGCACGTTTCGTTCTGCGTGGAGCGCGGCGAAAGCCTGGCGGTGATCGGGAGCAACGGGGCTGGCAAAAGCACCCTGCTGGGGCTGGTGGCGGGCATCTCCCAGCCCGATGAAGGCACTGTGACGGTCGACGGGCAGGTGACCGCCTTACTGGAATTGGGATCGGGTTTTCATCCGAGTCTCACGGGCCGGGAGAATGTGCGATTAAATGCCGCGCTGCTGGGGCTGTCGCGCAGGCAGACCGCCGAGGCGTTCGAGCGTATCGTGGATTTCTCGGGAATCCGCGAATTCATCGACGAGCCTTTGCGTACTTACTCCACCGGCATGATGATGCGCCTCGCGTTTTCCGTGGCCATCAACCGGGATCCCGAGGTTTTGCTGATCGACGAAATCCTGGCGGTGGGCGACGTGGCGTTTCAGGCCAAATGCATCGAGAAGATCCATGCATTCCGGAATGCCGGGAAAACTCTGCTGTGCGTGTCGCACACCACCATGATCGGGCAGTTATGCGACCGCGCCATATGGCTCGATCATGGCGAATTGATGCTGAGCGGCGCAGTGGCCGATGTCATGGAAGCGTATGCCGGGCGGCAAGCCGCGCCTGCGTAATGTGAGGAAAGCCTGGCCGGAAATACTACACAGTTGCGCCGCGCAATCGCCGAACTGCAGGAGTTGCTGCGCCGCACGGATTCTGCCCCGTCGCGGCGGGAGCTGCTAACGCTCGCGGGGGTTCTGGAAGAGGCCCTTGCGCACATCGAAGCCGGCGAGAAGCAGGCGGTCCGGCACTATGCCGAACTGGAGCGGCGCCTGCTCGACATCGAGAATAGCCGTTTCCTGCGTACTCTGCAGTGGCCCGGCCGTTTCTTGGGCGACTGGAAGGGGCGCCTGGGCCAATTGCTGCTGCATTCTCCTTTGCATCCGCTGTATCTGAAGCTGGTGAATCCGCACTTCACGGCGGATCGTTACCGGTTGTGGGTGGAAAGCGAAAAGGCGCCGGGCGAGCGGAGCCGCGGCAGGGAACCGCTCATCAGTGTAATTCTGCCGGTGCATAATCCCCAACGCGGCTGGCTGGAAGCGGCCGTTGCCTCGGTTGCCGGCCAGACGTACGGATGCTGGCAACTGTGTGTGTGCGACGATGCCTCGGCAGAGGGTTGGGTGGCCGAGTATTTTGATGCGCTGATGTCGAGCGAACCCCGCATCCGGTTTACGCGCTCCAGCGAGCGTCTGGGGATAGCCGGCGCTTTGAACCGGGCCGGCGAATTGGCCAGCGGCGAATATGCGGGTTTCCTGGATCAGGACGATGTATTGGCGCCTTACGCGCTCGATTGCGTGGCCCAAGCCGTCCAGGATTCGCAACCCGACCTGTTGTACAGCGACGAGGATTACCTGGACAGCCAGGGTCGCCGCGTGCAGCCGATTTTCAAGCCCGCTTTTTCTCCGGACCTGCTGCGATGCGGCATGTATTTGGGTCACTTCCTCGTGGTCCGCATGGCGCAGTTGCGGGAGTTAGGCTGGTTTCGCACCGGATACGATGGCAGCCAGGATTACGATCTTGCCCTGCGTCTAGCCGCGCGGACGGCGGCGATCCGGCACATTCCGCGGGTGCTCTATCACTGGCGGCAGCACCCCGATTCGACGGCCCTGGACGCGGCCGCCAAGCCTTATACGCAAGCCGCTGGATTGCGGGCCCTT
>JBEKWZ010000588.1:0-3594 GCA_049512555.1 Candidatus Sulfotelmatobacter sp.
GCACGTGGCGCAATGGTGGGGGCCGAAGGGATTTACCAATCCGGTTTGCGAAATGGACTTGCGGGTCGGGGGCAGATTACGAATTCACATGCGGGCTCCGGATGGCGTGGTGTATCCGATGACGGGGGTGTTTGAAGAAATCGTTCCGCCGGAGCGGCTGGCGTTTGTCGGGAGCGCGCTCGATGGAGAGGGCAAGCCTATGTTTGATGTGTTGACCACGGTGCTCTTTGCCGAGCAGCGCGGGAAGACGGCGCTGACCTTGCAGCTGCGTGTGATCAGGGCGACCGCGCAGGCTCCGCAATATCTTAAGGGGATGGAGATGGGCTGGACGCAGAGTTTGGATCGGTTGGGCGATCATCTGGCTGAGACTATTTCGGCGAACGAGATGGCAACCGTTGCGGGAGAGCGCGAGATTGTGGGCGTGCACGTGTTCGACGCTCCGCGGGACCTGGTCTGGAAGATGTGGACCGATCGCGACCATGTGGCGCGATGGTGGGGGCCGAACGGGTTTCGGACGACGATTGATCAGATGGATTTGAGACCGGGCGGGGAGTGGCGATTCGTCATGCATGGGCCCGACGGACGCGACTATCGCAATCGGGTTATTTTTCGCGAGGTCAAGAAGCCTGAGCTGCTGGTTTATGAAAACTCTCCAGACAAGGAAAGCGAGCCGGTGAGCTTTGTGACCACAGTGACGCTGACCGAGGAGGGCAAGAAGACGCGGGTGCGGGTGCAGATGATCTTCCCAACGGCGGCGGAGCGCGACCATAACGTGAAGACCTATGGCTCGGTCGAGGGCCTGAGGCAGCATTTCGGACGGCTGGCCGAGTATGTGGAGAAAGCGTCGGGGAATCTGAAGGCGCAGGGATGAGAAAAATCATCTGGCTGGTGGACATGTCGCTCGATGGCTTTATGTCGGGGCCGAAGGGGGAACTCGATTGGGCCGCGGAGCAAATGGATGATGAGATGTGGGAGAGCCTGAACGATCTGCGGGGCAGAGTGGACGCGGCGCTGTTTGGGAGGGTGACCTATCAGGATTTCGAGCGGTACTGGCCGGCGGTGCCGGAGAGTCCGGCGCGTCCGAAGAATGAGATCAACTTCTCGCGGTGGATTGCTGAGACGCCGAAGATTGTCGCGTCGACGACTTTGCGCCAACTGGCGTGGAAGAATTCGACGCTGCTGAATGGCGACGTCGCCGGGGGCGTCGCGCGCATGAAAAGGCAAACTGGCAAGAATCTGCTTATGTTCGGGAGCTGCAATTTTGCTGCCTGTTTGCTGAAGGCCGATCTGATCGATGAATTGCAGATTCGGATTCATCCTGTGATTCTGGGAGTGGGGCGGATTTTGTTCAAGGATGGAAATACGCGGCGCAAGTTGAAGATCGAGCGGGCGAAGGTGTTGAAGTCTGGAATGGTTGAGATCCGGTATAACCTGTCGTGAACGGTGAGCTACTTTTAAAACGTAAGGTCACGGAGAACAATGATGCAATCCGAGAATCAAGCTGGTCCGGTTTCGAAGGCGATGCTGTGGACAGGGCGAATCATGAGCGCGATACCGGTTCTGATTACGTTGATGAGCTCGATGATGAAGCTGGTGAGGGCGCCCGCGGTGGTGGAAGGGGTGGCGCGCACGGGATTTTCCCCGGGACTGATTGTGCCGATCGGGATCCTTGAACTGGTCTGCGTGGTTGTCTATCTGATTCCGCGAACGGCGGTACTGGGGGCGATCTTGCTGACCGGACTGCTGGGGGGCGCGACGGTTACGACGCTGCGCATCGGCGATCCGACGTTTCCGTTGCCGGTGGTTTTGGGGATGATGGCCTGGGGAGGGCTGTATTTGCGCGACCGACGGGTGCGCGCGCTGATTCCGCTGCGAAGGGACGACAAGGCATGATGGCGCAGAATGCGAACTTGCATGACGAGGCCGAGGTTCTGCGGATCATTGCTGATCAGCAGAAGGCGGTGTGCGCGAAGGATCTCGAACGGATCATGAGCCACTACGCGGCTGAATTCTGCGTGTTCAACGTGAAGCCTCCGTTTCAGATTCGTGGCGCCGCCGAGTGGCGGCAGGTGTGGGAGACGTCGTTGGCGCACTTTCCGGCTTCGTTTGGGATGGAGACGCGGGATGTGGTGATTACGATGACCGGGGAGTTGGCGGTGGCGCATTACCTGGCGCGGTTTACGGGGCTGCCGGGGGAGCCGTTTTGGTTTCGGGTTACGGCTGTGTATCGGCGGGATGGCGGTCGGTGGGTGATTGTGCATGAGCATTCGTCGGTGCCGTTTGATCCGGAGACGTTGCGGGTTGTTTCCACACTCGAAGATTAGTTGAGGGGACGGACAAGCAGCGGCGTCTGGGTCTGTTGTCCCGCTTGCGCCTCGCTGCGCTTGGCTGGACGGGCGAAGGCGCCCGTCCCCACATGGGTTGTGGCTGCGCCGGCCTTCTTTGACTCGATTTAACTTCGCAGGAGGGGGCGGGTTAGGCAGGTGGGACCGCCGCTGCCGTTGATGCAGAGTTCGCTGCCGGGGAAAGTGCGGACGTCGAATCCGGCTTGGCGGAGGCGGGCGTTGGTTTTGTGATTCTCTTCGATCGCTAGCAGGCGTTTTGCGCCTAGCGCGAGTACGTTGCAGGCGAGGGTGTCGCGCTCGGAGGGATCGATTTCGATGAAGTGGTAGCCGCGGGATTTCAGGAGCTCGACGGTTTCGACGGCGAGCCAGGGGAGATCGACTAGCGCGGTCTGCTCGTCGAGCAGGCTGATCAATGACATTAGATGCAGGCAGGCCGACGGGCCGGGACCGTGGGGGAGCGGGGCGGAGAGAACTTCGATTCCCCTGGGCGCGAGCAGGACGCGCAGCTGGGCGATTCCGGTGGCGTTGGTGCGATAGCCGTGACCGATGAGCAGGGTTTTCGTCTGCGGCGTCTTCACGTCGAGGGTTTTCCCTTCTAGCGTTTTCCCTTCCAACCAGAGAATGTCTCCGGCTTCGGTGGTGCCGGGGGCGACGATTTTGGCCAGGGTGGGGATGCCGAGGCGCGTGCAGAATGAGCCATGGTTGCGGCCTTCGGCGACGCGGTTGGGTTTGCCGGGACGCATGACGATCAGGCCGAAATCGGTGGCGAGGGAAGCGTCATGGGTGTAGACCGCATCGAGGGAAAGTTCCGGGGAGGGCGGGGCTTCGATGACTTCCGCGCCGGCGGCTTCGAGTTCGCGGCACAGGGCTTCGTGCTGAGCTTGGGCTTGTGCGAAGTCGGGGGCGTGGTGGAATCCGAGGTCGCGCCAGCGGGCGGCGTGCTCGGGCTGGTTCCATCCGGCGAGGCGGGGCGAGCAGACCAGGACGCGCAGCAGCGGGGCGACCATGGAGTGTCCGTTGAAGGCGAGGGTGGTTTCGGGTGTGGGCAGGGGGAGCCTCCTCGGGCTTGAATGATTTTAAGGCAGCGCGAGCGAGAAGTGGAACCATTTGGAGCCGGCCGGGGCTAAAGCCCGCATCCGTTCTGGGGGATCAACGCGGCCCCTTCGACTTCGCCTGTCGAAAATTCCCACTTCTCGCGCAAAGAACGCGCGAGAAATGGGGCACCCAGTCTTCAATTCCATCGGTTGGC
>JBEKWZ010000589.1:0-3591 GCA_049512555.1 Candidatus Sulfotelmatobacter sp.
CTACGGCGACGTCGGCGATCGCCTCTCCAGCGACAGCATCCTGCAGGTGCACGTCGAGACGGATGCGGGTGCCGGGCTTTTCGCCGAGAGTGGTGTAGGAACCGAGGACGATCAGATCGCTGTTGAGATCTTTATGCAATCGCGCCAGAGTCTCGTGGGAAAGGCTGGCAGCGTCGGCCAGAGGAAGCTCGAGTTTGGTGCGGGCGATTTCTTCGCCCGAGACGAGACGCAGCTTTTCGCCGGCCCCCAGTTCGGTGCTCAACATTTCTGCCAACGCCGTCGATAGCCAGCCCTCTTGGGGACGGCCCGACAGGTTGCGGAATCCCAAAACTGCGACGGAGCGGCGTGGGGCGCGGGATAAACCAGTCGAACCAATGGCCGCCGGATTCGCCGGTAGCACGATTCGGTGAGACCGATTCCACGCATAGATTCCTGCAACCGCTGTCCCGGTTATAGCTAAGGCTGCGACCAGTCCCACGATTCTCCCGCGCCAGCGCCCTGGCAAGCTCGAGTGTTGTTTGTCCTCGGTAATGACACTGGTCTGAGTCTGCTTGTCGAGAATCGCTGCGCTGGGGGCGTGACTGGCGGAGGTTGCCGCATCGTGGGCGGCGGTGAGGTTCTCTGGGGTACGGGCTTGCACCGCCGCGAGAAACTGATACCCGCGCCCCGGTAGGGTGGCGATGTAGCCGTTGTCACCGGGCTTCTCTTCAAGCGCCTTCCTCAGGACCGAGATGCTCTGCGCCAGGCTGTTCTCGTCAACATAGATGTCGGGCCAGACATTCTTGAGCAGTTCGTCGCGCGGGACAACCCTTCCCGGGTTCTGAACCAAGTAAAGGAGTACGTCGAAGGCGCGGCGATTGAGAGTGACCGTCTCTTCTTCCCGCCGAAGCGTGCGGGCGCGGGCATCAATCTGGAACTTGCCGAATTGGAATATCTCCCCTGCTTTCATTGGCATCGAGCGCATTCACAACTTTTGAGAACCTTTGAGAACTGGTCACTGGCTTTTTTTGGACGGCTGCCGCACTATCCGCGGCTAGTTGAGGAGGCTTGGTACGCAGCGACTTTACCAATGGTTGAGCCAGCGGGCAAGAGTTTTCCGTTCCGAGCAGTCGACGGGGAACCAAGCCAGCCGCACGGTTCGGACCGAAGTTACGGTAGAGCGCCAGGGTACCACGGTGATCCTGGGGGATGTGGGGGCGGCGGGGTTCGAGACCTGCCCGTTGTGCGGCAGCAAGCTGGCTCCAGAACAAGCGGAACAGGCTCGGCTTCGCCTTCCCCGGGGCCCGATTTCGGCCTGACCGGGGATTTACAAAATTTTCGATTCGAGGACGCCATGAACAAACTAAGGTTGTTAGCTTCGTCGGGCCTGCTGGTCTTGACTCTAGTGTTCGGAACGAATCTAGCCTACGGGCAAATCACGCCCAGCGCCGACTCCTACACCAACACCGCCGACGCCACCACCAACTTCGGCGCCAAGACTTTGCTCGACGTCGATGGCGCCACGCAGACCACTTACATTCAGTTCAACCTGTCGTCGATTCCGGCAACCTACACCAGCGCCGACATCACCAAGGCCACGCTGAAGCTCTACGTGAATACCGTGGCCACGGCGGGCAGCTTCAACGTGGATTACGTCAACGGCACTTGGGCGGAGAGCACGATCACGTCCAGCCTGGCTCCGGTGCTGGGGACGACGATTGCGGCCAGCGTCCCGCTGGTCGCCGCGGATAAGAATCAGTTCATTCTGATCGATATCACTCCTGCGCTGCAGGCCTGGTTGAGCGGGACTACCAATGACGGCATTGCGCTGGTGGCCAACGGCACCACCAATGCCACCTTTGACAGTAAAGAGAGCACGTCGACGAGCCATGCGCCCGAGCTGGACCTCGTGTTCGCCGGCGGCGGCACGCTGACGGGAGTGACCACAGCAAGCGGCAGTGGCTTGAGCGGCGGCGGCACCAGCGGCACGCTGAAGTTGGGCTTGCTGACTACCTGCGCTACTGGCCAGGTCTTGGAGTGGAACGGCGGCGCTTGGGCCTGCGCCACGGCGTCGGGCACGGGTACCGTGACCAAGGTTTCCACCGGCGCGGGGCTGGCCGGCGGTCCGATCACGGGCAGTGGAACGTTGAGCATCGCCACGGGCGGAGTGACGAATGCGATGCTGGCGACCTCCTACGCGCAACTGGGCGCGGTCAACACGTTCACCGGCAATCAGACGGTCAACGGAATCGTTTCGGGCACGTCCACCGCTTTCGGAGTATCGGGCTCGGCGACGGCTGCTTCGGGGTTTTCAGCGGGTGTGGGCGGCACGGCGGCTTCTCCAGCCGGGTACGGAGTTGAGGGTGTAAACAGCGGCTCGGGCGGCATTGGCGTTTACGGTTACGACACCGCAGGAACCGGAGTCTCCGGCTTCGGAGTGACGGGCGTCTTGGCCAGCGGCACGTCCTATGGCGTCAACGCTACCGCGACAGGGGCAGGGTCCACGGGGGTGTACGGAACGTCGCCGCAGTTTGGCATTTATGGTGTGGCCACGGGCAGCAGCAACACGGTGGGCGTATATGGCAGGGGAGTCGACGGCCTGCAGGGCGCCGGCACCCTCCACGGCGTCTACGCCGCCGCAAGCGGGGCAGGTTCCTACGGCGTATACGCGACTGCTCCATCCTTCGGCCTCTACGGCGTAGCTACCGCGACCAGCGGCAACTCTGTCGGTGTGTTCGGTACTGGAATCGATGGCCTGCAGGGTAGCGGCAGCGCCTACGGCGTATACGGAGCTGCATCGGCGTCTGGGTCCACGGGGGTGTACGGAACCGCTCCGCAGTTTGGCGTCTACGGTGTGGCCACGGCGGGCAGCGGCAACACAGTGGGCGTCTTTGGCAGCGGCGCGGACGGCCTGCAGGGCGGCGGCACGACCAACGGCGTCTACGCCAACGGCGGCAAATACGGCGTCCAGTCTTTCACCTCTGCCGGCGTTGCGGGTACCTACGGGATTTACCAGGACGCGAGCGTGACCGGGGCGACCTTTTTTAGCGAATCCGGCCAGGGCGGTGCCGTGTGGGCCGATACCAACTGGGAAGGAGAAAGTGCCAGGACTGTCCCGGCGCTACTCGTCACGGCTGACGATAACTACGGTGCCGTCATCGCAAATAATTCAACTGAAATTGCCTCGGCCTGGATCCTCAACCTTGCGAACGGACCCACCACTACGGTTGTGCGCGCCGCGGGTAGCACCGGAAGTTGCACCATCAGTGGCGGCGGTGACACGGCTTGCACGGGCGTCCTGAAGTCCGTGGTCGCAACCACGACCGGCGCGGGCGCACGGCGGGTCGAAACCTATTCCATGCAATCGCCGGAAAACTGGTTTGAGGATTTTGGATCCGGCGCGTTGAGCAACGGAGCGGTCACGATCAAACTCGATCCCACTTTTACACAGACCGTAAACACCGGGACTGAGTATCACGTGTTCCTCACGCCCAACGGCGACTCCAAAGGGCTGTATGTCAGCCAGAAGACGGCAACATCTTTCGAGGTGCGAGAACAGGGCGGTGGGATATCCAGTGTCGCGTTCGACTACCGCATCGTGGCCAAGCGTGT
>JBEKWZ010000590.1:0-3591 GCA_049512555.1 Candidatus Sulfotelmatobacter sp.
GTCTTCGCACTGGCCGAGAAGCAGCCCGGCTTCGCCAAAGTTTTCTTCTACCTTGAGCAGGAAGTCATGAAGCCGCGTTATGAGATCCACTCGATCGGCATGTCGGAGATCGTCGAACCGGTGGAGGAGTCGAAAGTCGAACAACGTAACCGGGCCGCGCGAGCCCTGTTTTCAGCCACCGAAATGGTGAGCACAAATAAATTCGAAACGGAATTCGGCCGCACCGTGCCGATGACGAAATATCAGGAGTACGCCGGACGCTACCAGGCGAGCTTTCTGGCACAGGTACGACATGTGGCAGAGGATCTGAGCCTCGCCTATCGGGAGAACTCAGAGAAGGGCGATCTGACCAAGGTTTTCGCGCGAATTTCGAACTCCGGCAGCCCTGAGTTTATTGATGCCTGGGGCACCGAACTTCGCGTCGAACCCGTCCAGTGGTATCGCGACAAAACTCACTATATGGTTCACAGCGCGGGATCCGACCATCAGTTCGGCAACGCGGACGATATGGCGGCCTATATCGAGGTTCGCACCGGCAACATCGTCGGCCACCCGAACTCAGGAACCATCGACCTCAACATCGAACATGATCGCGGTCCCTTCAACGGACTCGCGGAGATTGTGGGGACGGTTACCGACCCATCCGGCGCGGTGGTGGCAGGAGCGAACGTCAACGCGCGCGAAGTTTCCACCGGAAAGACGCGAACGGTGAGCGCGAATGATGCTGGGCAATTCGATCTGGCGGGCTTGGCCGCAGGCAGATATGAAGTGCAGGTGTCCGCAGCGGGATTCAAGGTCGCTTCGCGGGAACTAACGGTGCAACCGCGCGACCGCGCCGTGCTGTCTGTGAATCTTGCGATTGGCGCTGCCTCGGAGGTCGTCACGGTTACGGGCGCGAATCCAATGATTCTTCGTCGGGCGATGGGCGGCGTGGTGGGTGGCGTGGCTGGCGGTGCTATAGGGGGGGTAGTGGTCAACGAAATGAACGCAGTGGCGGCGGATATGGCCCCTGTGCCGGCGATGCAGGTGCCGACGAGAATCATGGCCCAAAACAGTGCGGTTCTCGCCAAAGACAAGAAGGAAGGATCCGGCCCGTCGGCGCACGTGCGCTCTTACTTCCCCGAGGCTCTTTACATCAATCCAGAAATCATCACCGACTCGAGCGGCGTGGCGAGCATCACGATTCCCATGGCTGACTCCATCACCACCTGGCGCATGGCGATGCTGGCATCCACGACGCACGGGGCGCTGGGCAGCGCAACTTCTAGTCTGAAAGTCTTTCAGGATTTCTTCGTTGATCTCGATCTGCCGGTCACGCTGACTCAAGGCGACCGCGTTTCCATTCCCGTCGCGGTGTACAACTACTCAGGCGCGCGCGGAGACGTCAGTCTGAAACTGCAGCCGGACGACTGGTTTTCCCTGGTAGACGACGTTGCCGACAAGTCGGTGACGGTCGATTCTGCGCGCGTGGGCGGATCTCAGTTCACGCTGGAAGCCCGTCGCATCGGAAAATTCAAACTGACGCTCTCCGCTCGCATGAATGGCGGAGCCGACCGCGCCGACATTGTCGTGCGCGAGATCGAAGTCATTCCCAACGGGCGCGAGCAGAATCTGGTTTTCAACGGACGCCTGGAGAACTCCGTTCGACATGAGCTCAACTTCCCTGCGAACTCCATTCCCGATGCCAGCAAGATTTTCGTCCGGCTGTACCCCGGCCCTCTGAGCCAGGTGATCGAAGGCATGGACAGCATTCTGCGCATGCCCGGCGGATGTTTTGAGCAAACTTCTTCCAGCACCTATCCAAACGTGCTGGCGCTCGATTACATGAAGCGCACCAAGAAGCTGACTCCTGAAGTGCACGCCAAGGCCGAGGGATATATCGCCAACGGCTACCAGCGTCTGCTGACGTTCGAAGTTCCCGGCGGCGGCTTCTCCTGGTTCGGACAAGCGCCGGCCAACAAAATCCTCACAGCGTACGGGCTGATGGAGTTCAGTGACATGTCGAAGGTCTACGACGTGGACCCAAGACTGATCTCACGAACGCAGCAGTGGCTGGCCAGCCAACAGCAAGCCGACGGAAGCTGGAAGCCCGACACCCAGTTCATCAACGAAGGCGCGACGAATCGATACAACTCCGACGTGCTGCGCATTACAGCCTATATCGCGTGGTCGCTGGAGAACACAGGGTACCAGGGGCCAGCCGTCGAAAAGGCCCGGCAATTTGTGGAAAGCCACATGAACGGGAAGATCGACACCTATACGCTGGCCGTGATCGCCAACTTCGCCGTCGACTTTGGCGGCGGCAATCATTCGTCTGAGTCGGCTGATCAGGGAAAAGACCGCAGCTTCACTCGCCAAGCCATGCAACTTCTGCTCGATGCTCGCACTGAAAAAGATGAGCAGGCATGGTGGAGCGCCGACGAAACCGGCGTCTACGCCACTGGCGCAAGCGCCAGCGTCGAGACCACGGGACTTGCCGTGCAGGCGCTGCTGAAGTGGGGTGAAGCGTCAGGCACGGCCCGCAAGGCCATGAACTACATCGCGTCCAAGAAAGATGCGACTGGCGCATGGGGCACGACCCAAGCAACGATCATGGCGCTACGTGCGTTGCTGCTCGCAACTGAAAAGGGCGCGGCTGATGTTCAGGGCACTCTGGAAGTTCTGCTCAACGGCAAGTCGGTCGAGAAACTCACGCTGACTGCGGAGAACAACGATTTGCTTCATCAGTTTGTGTTCAAGAATGTCGGCTCGAACGATAAGCGATCGAAAGATATGGGTTCGAAGTACGCTGACCCGGAAGATTCCAATTCGGTGGAAATTCGATTCGAGGGCAAAGGCGGCCTGGCGTATCAAGTTGTCGGGAGCTACTACCTTCCCTGGGACCAGAAGCCGGCCAACGAGGCTCTTTCGATCGACGTGGACTACGATCGCACTCATCTGGCGCAGGACGACATCGCTACGGCCACTGCGACCGTCAAGAATAATCTGCCCAAGTCGGCGAACATGGTGATGGTCGATCTCGGCATTCCTCCCGGCTTCGACCTGCTCAGCGAAGATCTACAAACCTTTGTCGAAAAGACTGCCGGGCAGAAGACCGGGCGTTTGGAAAAGTTCAGCCTCACGGCAACTCAGGCGATTCTCTATTTCAACTCAGTCGCTCCGGGTGACACGGTCACGCTGCATTTCCGGCTGCGCGCGAAGTATCCCATCCGCGCGCGGACCTTCCGTTCGCGCGTCTATGAATACTACGACCCTGATGTCAGCTCGATCGCGCGTCCAGTACAGCTGGAGGTGCGCCAGCGTTAGTCAGAACGGCGACAGCGTCATTTCGCAATAACTGCGCTCACCGAGCCAATGCGGCTGCGATAAGATACCGTTGCAGCCTATGCACATTGACGCGCACCAGCATTTCTGGATCTACAGCCCTGGCGAATACGAGTGGATCGACGATTCGATGGCCGCGCTGCGCCGCGATTTTCTGCCACACGATCTGAAGCTTGAATTGGAAAGCAGCGGCTTCTACGGATCGGTTGCGGTGCAGGCGAGGCAGACGCTGGAAGAAACGCGCTGGCTTCTCGAGTTGGCGGACAG
>JBEKWZ010000591.1:0-3587 GCA_049512555.1 Candidatus Sulfotelmatobacter sp.
CCGTGCGAACCGCCGCCCGCATGCGAAGAGAATCCGCGCGACCCAGCGCCGCGGCTGCCGCTGAAACCACCAGCCCGCGGCGCGCTTGATCCGCGCCCCGCGAACCCTCGTCCGCCGCCGGAGAATCCCCGGTTGCCGGCGTAGGCCCGGTTCCCTTCGGCGCCCCGGTTCACGGCTGCCCCGCGATTGCCGCCCGCGAAGCCGCGGGATGCTCCGGCGTAGCCTCGAGATGCGCCCGCATATCCACGACCCCCGGCTGAGCCAAACCCGCGCCCATCGCGACCCGCAAAACCGCGCGCTCCGAACCCGCCACGCGCGGAAGAGAATCCGCGATAATTTCCGTGTACAAACGCGGCGTGGTTATAAAACGCCCCGCCCCGGTAGGCCCAAGGGTGGCCACCGAAGAAGACTCCGCCGTGGAAGCCCCAGCCGATGCCCCATCCATGCCATCCCCAACCGAAGCCGAAGAACGGTGCGATCGGGAAGCCGAAGCCGAACGAAATGGCTGGCCCGCCAAATCCCCACCACGGATAAAATCCAGGCCATACGCCTACGGGATATCCGTACACATACGCCGGATTGTAAGTCGGCACATACACCACATTCGGATCCGCGGGCTGGATGTCGACGTTCGACCCATCCTCATACACGCGCTCTTGCGGCGTACTGCGCAGATTGCCCGCGTCGTGCGCCTTGTGACGCAGAAACTGGATCGCCTGCATCACGTCATCCGGCTGGTTCTGATACGCTTCGCCCAGCTCAGAGGTCCACGACAAATCCTTGTCCAGGTTCGCCAGCACGGTAGGAAACTCGACCAGAGACTTTACGCTCGGGTCCCAATCCTGCCGGTCCACTTCCTGGGCCAGATCCTGTCCCTTCAGGCCCGGGTTCTCCTGAGCCATCCGGTTCGCCTCTACGATCTGCGTCGGATACGCTGACGCAGCCAGTATCTGCGCCACCAGCGCATCGGGATACAACGCAATCGGAGCCACCAGCTTATTCAGTTGCTCCGGTGGCAACGACGTGTACTGCCGTTGATTCGGCCCCGCTGGAGGCGGGGGCGCCTGGTCTTGATAGGCATCTTGATCTTGCGGAGATCGAGGCGCGACATCTTGAGGCGCGCTCTGGTCCTGCGCATTAACTTGCGGCGCATTATATTGAGGCGCGTTATACTGCGGCGCGGTCTGCTCCGGCGGAGGTCCTTGATCCACCTGACCGCTCACGGCCGCCGAGGGCTTGTCCATCGATTGGTCCTGAGCCCCCAAGGAACTTCCGGTCCCGAGCGCCATTGCGCCCGTCAACACCGCGGTAAACAGCGTTTTCGATAATTTGGTTTTCATAAACTCCCTCAGAATTCCTGTTACTCGATTGAACCCTGGAGATGGGCAATAGTTCCGTTCTTTTGATTGACTTACACTGGTGGATTTCGGCCAGGCATGGTGGATTTCAGCCAAAAATATGCTTGGGTTGCCGGAAAGCTACCAGTCGCGGCCCCGAAGGGGTTTTGAGGGCTGGCCCCTCGAGGAAAAAAGCGGCAGACCGCGCCCGCGGCTTAAGTATAGTCATCCAAAAGGCCCACCTGGGATATCGTGGGATATCGGAATGACATCGGCGGATGTGATCGAGATCCACTCGACTTTGGCTAACTTTGGCATTCACATCTGGATTGATGGCGGATGGGGTGTCGATGCCCTGCTTGGCGGGCAAACTCGGCTTCATAAAGACTTGGATATCGTGATCGAAGATCACAATGTAGTCCGGTTCGAGCGCTTCCTGGCGTCGCGGCGCTACCGTCGATCGAAACGGGAGATCGAAAGACCGTTCAACTTCGTGTTGGCGGACGATAACCGTCGGGAAATCGATGTGCACGTAATCTTGCTCGATGAGAAAGGGAATGGCAACTACGGTCCGCTAGAAAAGGGGATCATGTATCCAGCAGATTCCCTTACCGGCAGTGGCACGATTGAGGGGCACCCGGTGCGCTGCATCTCGCCTGAATGGATGGTGAGATTCCACAGCGGATATGTATTGACGGAAAAGGACTACAAAGATGTTTCCGCCCTGTGCGAAAAATTTGGCATCGAGCTTCCAGAAGAGTATTGCCGATTCAGGTCGGCGAAAAACCCCATATCGCTCATTGACCCGGTTTGAGTGTAATCGCTGACGGCTGGCAAGAATCGTGAAGCAGTTCTCTCTTCGATCATTCGACTTGAAAAGAAGCTCGCATCGCTCCCCCAAGAGTAGCTGTCGCAAGTCAATTGAACCGATTCCGCTCGGGGCGTACATTAGAGCATCGGAATTGGTAAGTCTACGGACTTCAGGCTCCGAATTACGTCTTTGAAGCGGACGTCTCTATGATCACACTCAACGTGAACGGAATCCGACGCGAAGTGCAGGCGTCGGACGATATCCCGTTGCTCTACGTTCTGCGCAACGATCTCCAGTTGATTGGTCCTCAGTTCGGGTGCGGACTCGCACAGTGCGGTGCCTGCTCTGTGCTGGTGGACGGGAAGGAAGTTCGTTCCTGCGTCACGCCCGCTGCGAGTGTCGCCGGCCAGGAGATCACCACCCTTGAAGGGTTGCCCGCGCGCTGGGCAAGGCAGAAAGGCCTGTCCTCGGAAGAGGCAAGAAACACGCTTCATCCGGTGCAGCAAGCCTGGATCGAAGAGCAAACTCCGCAGTGCGGATTCTGCCAGAACGGGATGATGATCAAGGCGACGGAACTCCTCGAGAGCAATCCCAACCCGACCGTAGCGCAGATCAAGGACGCCTATACGAATTCCGGTCCGTCGCCGAATCTGTGCCGCTGCGGAACCTACCTCGCGATCATTGAAGCCGTACAACACGCCGCCACGATCATGTCGAAGGGGAGATAAACGATGGCGACCACGAGCGAAAAACCTCGCAGTGCTTTCGGACCGACACTATCCCGCCGCCAATTCGTAAAAGCTGGTGGCGCCCTCGTCGTAGGGTTCAAACTAATGGGCCCCGGTCTTCTCAAGGCGGACTCCGCGAAACCCGCGCTTTATAAGAACTCGCTTGATCCCACGCTGGCAAGTTCCTGGATCGAAATTCACCCCGACAATACGCTGCTGATCCGGACTGGCAAGAGCGATTTCGGCCAAGGATCGACGTTCACTGCTTACCGTCAGATCGTTGCCGAAGAACTGAGCGTCCCCTTCGAAGCCATTACGACGGTCATTACGGGACACACGGATCAAACACCCGACGGCAGTGGCGCCTTCGACTTCCTCGGTCATGGATCGCCTAACATACGCAAAGCCGCGGCCTATACTCACCAAGCGCTGCTCGACCTCGCATCGGAAAGACTCGGCGTCTCGAAAGACAAGCTCTCGGTCAAAGACGGAATCGTCTCCGGAGGCGGCAAAAGCATCTCGTACGGGGATCTCGTCAAGAACCGGCAACTCAAACTCACGATTCCGGTCAAGGGTGACCTCACCAGCATCATGGGGCTCACCATCGATGGCAACCCTCCGATGAAGCCGGTCAGCGAATACGCAGTCATCGGCAAGTCCTTCAAGAATTCGATCATCACCTCGAAAGTGAGCGCAAAAGAAACCTGGGCC
>JBEKWZ010000592.1:0-3576 GCA_049512555.1 Candidatus Sulfotelmatobacter sp.
ATGCCAAGTCCCACCTCGACGCCGATCTTGGATTGCATCTCACTTTGACGAGCGAGCGCGTCTACTACCGCTGGGGGCCGGTCGCTTCCGCCGACAAAGTGCCCAGCCTGGTGGACGAAAATGGATATTTCCATCATGACTGGGAACCTGGTGAGCACATCAACCCCAAAGAAGTTGAGCTTGAACTGCGTGCCCAGATCGCGCGTGCGCTAGCCATGGGGGTTCGCCCCACGCATCTCGATTCACACCAGTATCGACTGATCATGAATGGCAAAGAACTTTTTGACGTGATGCTGCGTGTGGCTCACGAATACAAGTTGCCGGTTTTCGTGAATCGCGATTGGTTCGCCGCCTACCCGTATCTGGAGGCGAGTCTCGGTCCCGGCGATATCATTCTGGACCATACCGTGACGATCGAGCCGGAAGTTCCGCCGGAGAAATGGGCCGAGTTCTACCTGACGGCGTTGAAGAATCTGAAACCCGGAGTCACCGAGTTCGTGATTCATCCCGGCTACGACGACGAAGAACTGCGCGCCGCCACTCGCGAACGCCCTTCATGGGGAGCGGCCTGGAGGCAGCGAGACTTCGATTTCTTTACCAGTGACCAGTTCCGCGAGATTCTGGCTCAGCAGAAGATTCAGTTGATCACCTGGCGAGAACTCGTGCGCGCGGCTGCGGCAAAATGATTTCAAACCAATACTTAATCACGGAGCTCAAAATGAAAATCAAGCTGGCCATAGTTTTGATATGCGTGTTGGCGGTGCCGGGCGTCGTGGTGGCGCAAACGGCGAAGAGCGATTTTTTCCAAACTTCCGATGGCATAAAAATCCATTACCTTGAGGCTGGCAGCGGCCGCGCCGTCGTTTTCATTCCGGGATGGACCATGCCGGCCTGGATCTGGCAGAAGCAAATCGATGAGTTCGCGAAAAAATATCATGTAGTCGCGGTCGATCCGCGGTCGCAGGGCGAGAGCGACAAACCGCCTTACGGCCACATGCCCGAAACCCGCAGCCGCGACTATAAGGAACTGGTCGATCATCTAGGCCTGAAGCAGCCGGTGCTGGTCGGCTGGTCGATGGCCTGCGGCGAACTGGTGAAATATGCCGAACAATTCGGCAGCGATAACGTCGGTGGGTTCGTGCTGGTCGACGGATTTCTATCCGACAAGGTCAGCCCGGAGATGTTTATCGGCATCTCGGGATGGATGAACATGCTGCAGCAGGATCGCCAGAAACAAGCCGACGGCTTTGTTCGCAGCATGTATAAAAAGCCGCAGACGGACGACTACCTGAAGCGAGTGACCGACGCCTCGCAGCAAACCCCGGCTGACACTGCGGCGGTGCTCATTTATGACATGATCGCGGTAAAAGATTTCTCGCCCGGTCTGGCCAAGATGAATCGTCCGGCGCTTTTTGCCTATCAGCCCGACTCGCAACCGACCGCCGACTTTCTGAAATCAAAGCTGGGCGACAAACTGCGGCTGGAAAAATTCGACGGCGATGGGCATGCGCTGTTTGTTGACGATCCGGAGAAGTTCAATCGCGTGCTCGACGAGTTCATAAAGAGCTTACCCAAGTAATCAAACGCAGCTTGCTCAACTAAAGAGTCTGCCCGGCCAAAGGAGCGCCATGCTTCGAAAAAGTGCAATCGCTTTCTTCCTGGTGAGTATCTGTCTGGCACAGGACAACGTTGCGCGCATGGACGAGGTAGTGCGCTCCTACGTCGATGCCAAAGCATTTATGGGATCAGTACTGGTCGCTCGCGATGGGAAAATAATCCTCAGCAAGGGTTATGGATCGGCAAATCTTGAGTGGGATGTTCCCAACTCTCCTTCCGCCAAGTTTCGACTGGGTTCCATCACCAAGCAGTTCACGGCAGCCTGCATCCTGCTGCTGGAGGAGCGCGGCAAGTTGAAGGTGGAAGATCCGGTGAAGAAATACATGCCCGACGCGCCGGCCGCATGGGACAAGGTCACGATCTTCCATCTGCTGACGCACACTTCGGGCATTCCGAGTTTCACCGGATTCCCCGACTATCATTCCACGGAGGCGATTGCCACTACTCCTGAGCAACTGGTCGCCCGCTTTCGTGACAAGCCACTCGAATTTCAGCCCGGCGAAAAGTGGAACTACAGCAACTCTGGCTATGTGTTGCTGGGCTACTTGATCGAGAAGATCAGCCAGCAGAGCTACAGTCAATTTGTGCAAGAGAACATCTTCAATCCTCTGGGGATGAAGGACTCGGGATACGATTCCAACACGGAGATCATCGCGCATCGCGCTTCGGGGTATGAGCCCAGCGCCAAAGGCCCGGCGAATGCGGGATATATCGACATGAGCATCCCGCTCTCGGCGGGAGCTCTGTACTCGACTACGGAAGACTTGCTGCGCTGGGAGCAGGGCTTGATGGGTGGCAAGGTTTTGTCTGCGGCCTCATTGCAGAAAATGACTACGCCGTTCAAGAGCGACTACGCGTTTGGGCTCGCCGTACACACGGGGAACGGCCATAAAGTGATTGAGCACAACGGTGGGATTGAGGGCTTCAACACTGCGCTGGCCTACTATCCGGACGACAAGTTGACTGTGGTGGTGCTGGCGAATTTGAGCGGACGAGCGCCCGAGTCGATCGCAGGCAATCTGGCCGCGTTGGCGCACGGCGAGAAAGTTGTATTACCGTCCGAAAGAAAAGAGATTACCGTTTCGCCCGCCATCCTGGAAAAATACGTCGGCACTTATGAGCTCATGCCGAACTTCGACCTAGTGATGACTCTCGAAGGTGGTCAGTTAATGACGCAGGCAACCGGGCAGAGCAAGTTCCCGATGTTCGCAGAATCAGAAACGAAATTCTTTTTGAAAGTTGTCGATGCGGAAGTGGAGTTCTTCAAGAACGATAAAGGCGAAGTAACCCACCTCATCCTCCACCAGGGCGGACACGACGGGATGGCCACCAAGAAATAGATTGCTTGGCGGTAATCATCTGCATCAGCCAAGTGGCTGAAAACCACCACCCTTGGCTCAGGTCGGCCAACTTCCTCGAATTTGCCCGATTCGCGCATTACGTCAGTTCCGTTATTCACTGAAAACACACGACTTGTAGGCGGCCGTGCCTTTTCTCTTTGGCATGGCAGTTGCCACTCCTTTTGGCGGAGATTTATTCAACATACGAGTTGATGCCGTCATGTTTGGTTCGGAGAGGTGGGTCATGAAAAGCAGATTCATAGCAAGTTTGGCAGTCTTAACGTTGGCGCTATCGGGTGCGTTGACGATGAGTGCGCTGGCGCAGACGACCGAAGAAACACCGGCGCCCACGGATCAGCCCAGCGCTCCGATGGAGATTGGGCAGCCGGGGCAAGGTCCGATGGCGCCGAATCAATCTGTCCCCCCGGGACAACCAGGCAGCGCGCAGCCTACCGAGGCCGCTCCGGGCGGACCAGAGGGTGAGGCTCCAGCGAAAACCGACCAGGGCGTGGCGCGGGTGAGCCTGATTCACGGCGACGTGTCGACCCAGCGCGGAGATTCCGGTGACTGGTCGGCGGCGGTGTTGAACCAGCCGGTCATGACCGGTGATAAAGTTTCG
>JBEKWZ010000593.1:0-3575 GCA_049512555.1 Candidatus Sulfotelmatobacter sp.
GTGTATCCGGAGGTCGAAAAAAAACTTCCACAGTATCCGGACAGATCCCCTCGAATTCTCTTCAGGAACCTGGGCAATGGCAGCTTTGAAGAGATTGCCAACGCCGGCCCGGGCGTTACGACGCCGCATTCAAGCCGTGGCTGTGCCTTCGGCGATTTCGACAACGATGGGGATCTGGATATTCTGATCCTGAATATGAACGAGCCCCCCTCGCTGCTGAGAAACGATCTGAAAGGAACGCACCACTGGCTGAAAGTCAAGCTGGTCGGAACTAAGTCGAATCGCAGCGCGATCGGCGCCCGCGTATTGGTTCGCTACTCGGGCAAGGTCCAGGCTCAGGAAGTTCTGAGTCAATCGAGTTTCTATTCGTGCAACGACTCACGTCTCCACTTTGGCCTTGGTCACGCAACCGCTGCGGACCTGGAGATTCACTGGCCGAGCGGGATCACGGAAAAATATCCGAATGTGAAATGTGATCAACTCATCACAATTCGGGAAGCCCACGCTATCATTCCGAATGTTGGCTGGGCGCGCTGATCGGGCGCCTGCTACGGCATGCTCCCGCTGGTCTTAACGTTGACGCATCGAGATTGATGGTTCTATGTTTCCTGCCAAACTCGTGGCGCTTTTCATTTTAGGAGCAGCTGTGGTTGCTCAAGGGCAAGCCACCAGGGTGTCGATTGCATCGATCCAATCGCTGATTCGTTCGCAGCAGTACGACCAGGCGCTACAGCTTACCAGATCCGCCTTGCACGACACGCCCAATGACTTCCGGCTTTGGACCTTGGAAGGGATTGTACTTTCCATCAAGGGCAGCAACCATGATGCGGTAGCTGCGTTTGACCGGGCACTGAGTCTGTCCCCGAACTACACGGCAGCTCTAAAGGGCGAAGTGCAACTCCTCTATCCGACCCAGGACAAGCGTGCCAGCCCGCTACTCCAAAGGATATTGAAAGCTGATCCAAAAGATGAGACCGCGCATGAAATGCTCGCGATCATCGAGGGCAGGCAAGGAGACTGCCTGGCTGCGAATGAGCATTTTCTTCTCAGCACGGAAGTGATCGCAAATCATCCTCAATCGCTCGAAGTATATGGTTCTTGCCTGTTGCAGACGAAGCAACATCAGAAGGCGGTCTCCATATTTGAACAGCTTGCCGCGCTGCTTCCCGAGCAAACTTATCCAAAATATGACCTCGCGGTTGTGTTGGTTGGAGCGAAGCAGCCTCAAGCTGCCCTTAAGGTACTTGAACCTATACTCGGGACGAATCAATCCGACCCAGATATCCTGAGCCTGGCTTCTGAGATTTATGAAGCGGTAGGAAACACTCCTGAAGCGGTGGCTCTTCTTCGCCAGGCAATTGTATTGAGCCCGACGAATGCAAGCTACTATGTTGCGTTCGCGGCGCTCTCTCTGGATCACGAGTCCTATCAGGTCGGGATTGATATGATCGATGCCGGCTTGCAGCGTATTTCTGACGACCCGTCCTTATATATCTCGCGGGGTTTACTTTATGCGCAGCTGGCGCAGTACGAAGAGGCGGAAGCCGATTTCAGTAAGGCCGAGCGCATTGATTCGGCGCAGAGTTTAAGTTCGTACGCCATCGACCTTACCGAACTGCAAAAGAATCACCCTGACAAAGCATTGCTGGAGGTACGGTCGCAATTGAAATCTCGCCCGAACGATGCATTTCTTCATTTTCTGTTGGCGAAGTTGCTTGCTAATCAGGGATCCGATACAGATACAGAAATCTCCGGTGAGGCAATAAGATCCGCACTGCGCGCTGTGCAGCTGAACCCGGATTTAGTAGAAGCAAGGGATCTCCTTGCCAGTATGTACACACGTTCTGGCCAGTACAATCTCGCCATTGAACAATGCCGGCTTGCGCTGCGATACTCCCCTTCCGATCAGACTGCGATTTACCATCTTATTGTTGCGTTGCGGCACTCCGGGCAGAGTGGGCAGCGCGACGAAATCCAAACCCTGGTAAAGCGCCTCTCCGACGTGCAACAGGCTTCACGTCAGCAGGAAACCGACAGGAAGCGATTCAAGCTGGTAGAGCAACAACCTGTGCCTCCGCAGTAAAGCGACCGCCCGCGACATTTGCATGAGCTCCGTGGTGCACCGGGCCCGATGAACCAGCGCTACTAGTAGGTTGCGACTGAGACGCGCAGCACCACGGGCTCCGAACCAAAGTTGAGGCCCCAGTCGGTTTCATCACCATTCCAAATGCGAACGAAATTGAAGACGCCGTTCTCGTAGGTTCCCTCTTCGACGCGCAGGAACTGGCGATGCTGCCATTTGCCATCAATCAGAGCGGAGGGGATCTGTCCGCTTCCTTCCACGATATGCTGGGACTTTCGTTGCTGGTCGGTGCCTGCCGGCCGGAAATCGACGCGACAAAAGAATCCCGCCACCAAAAACTGATTGTCTGACAGCCGGGCCACCAGAGCACGCCCCGTCGGCTCGGCGTTCCCGATCGCTTGACCATTGCGTGTGGCTCCATACGACACCTCCGCATTCCAGTCTCCAAACGGGAGGGACTCGGTGACCTTCGGGGCCACTTCAGCGACGGCCTTCAGCTTGCCTTCAAAATTCAGTTCGGCAATCTCGCGCTGCATCGGGCCGATCAACCGGTAGTTCATCGCCCAGGCCGCGAACTCATCCGGCTGACGTGAACCCGGAGTCGTCTCGTGACCCCTGCTGTAATCCATCCCGAAGGGCGAGAATCCTATGGTCTGGAGACCGAGCGCGGAGAAGAAGAAACGGGCGTTGGCCGCGCCTCCGGTCTCGGGCACGAACAGAGGATTGTCGTCGCGGCGATAGAGCTGCAACACCCTCAAATACGCGGCGGGATCGTTCTGGTAAATGTCTGGCGCCAAAATATCCAGCGCGGGCGCAGCGACTTTCCAGATGGCGAGCACATTGTCCGTGGGGCCGCCGCTCTCGTAGGTGCCGGGAGCGCCCGGTTTGAGCGGGTCGCGCAGTGCTGCGTTGGCATATAGGGGCAAAGGATAAACTGCCTTGCCCGCGGCGGCCACTTGCCCTACGTATTTCGCTACCGACCAGGCGTGGAAGCAAACCTCGGCTTCGGGGCCAAAAGCTTCCTGCCAGTTCAGGGATGGCGAAGTGATCTTCAACTGCATGGCGGTGAGCACCTCGGGCGGCACCGGCGCTTCGAAGAGCTTCTGTGCGGTCGAGGAATAATCGCGAAGCGCACCCCAGGTTCCAGCTTCATTCTCCACTTGAACCATGATTGCGGTGCGCTCGGGATCGGCTGTCTTGAGGTGTCGCATGAACGCGGTGAAGGCCGTCTTGTCCGCTTCCAGCGAGGCGGCCGCAAAGGGCGAAGGCGAGTCCACGGCCTGTCCGTTCTTGTCCACCATGTGCGGGTAACGGTCGGGAGCCAGCTTCATCCACTCCGGCATGTAGTGCTGGCTTCCGTTCTTCCAGGTTCCGAACCAGAGCAACACCAGGCGCAGGTGATGCTGGCGGGCCTGTTCCAGCACGGTATCGATTGTCGTGTAGTCGTACTGGCCTTGCCGCGGTTCAAACTGCTCCCAGTAGATGGGCATCT
>JBEKWZ010000594.1:0-3574 GCA_049512555.1 Candidatus Sulfotelmatobacter sp.
CGTCATCATGTACGGAGTTCTCGTAGGCAGAGCCGTCAAGCCCATCGCGGCCGGAGAACTGCTGACCACGATCAACATTCAACACCAGGCTGCACCTTTCCATGAACAATCGGACGAATTTCTCTGGACGCCTCCTGACGTTTCACGCTGGCGGCAGAGGACCTTCCGAGGCTACCGGCGTTCCGACGGCCAAGTTGGCACACGAAACTACTGGCTGGTCGTTCCCCTCGTTTTTTGTGAGAACAAGAACATTCAAGTTCTGAAACAGGCGCTCGAAGAAGAGCTGGGTTTCGCTGCGCCCCAACTCTATCGTCGTCAGGTCGCTGACCTGGCGAAACTCTACCGCGAGGGGCAAACAGAACAGATCAGCGTTCATGCTCTGGCGACGGAAGTGGCACCGGCCCCACGCGAACGCCTGTTTGAGAATATTGACGGCGTCCGGTTTCTGCTTCATGAAGGCGGGTGTGGTGGAACCCGCGAAGATTCCAACAATCTCTGCGGCCTTATCGCCGGCTACATTCACCACCCGAACGTGGCCGGCGCGACGGTGCTGAGTCTGGGGTGCCAACATGCTCAGACTGGGATTTTGCGAGACGAAATTCGCAAGCGCAATTCCAGGTTTGATAAGCCATTGTTCATCCTCGAGCAGCAGCGCAGCGGCTCCGAGGCGGCCATGATGTCGGAGGCGATTCGGCAAACTTTTCTGGGGCTGGTCGTAGCCAACAAAGCTCAGCGTACTCCCGCTCCGCTCGCCGATTTGTGCGTGGGGTTGAAGTGTGGAGGGTCGGATGGCTTCTCCGGCATCTCGGCGAATCCAGCCATCGGACACACTGCCGATTTGCTCGCAGCCCTGGGCGGTCGAACCATTCTGTCGGAATTCCCGGAGCTCTGCGGAGTGGAACAAGAACTCATCAATCGCAGCAAGAGCAAGCAAATCGGGAATCGCTTTATCCAACTGATGCGCGACTACGCCGCCCGGGCTGCTGCCGTGCGATCCGGCTTTGACATGAATCCATCGCCCGGCAATATGCGGGATGGACTTTTGACGGACGCCATGAAATCCGCCGGGGCGGCCAAGAAGGGCGGTACATCGCCTGTGACGGCCGTGTTGGACTATCCCGAGTACTCCACCGAACCGGGCCTGAATTTGCAATGTACGCCGGGCAACGACGTGGAATGCGTTACCGCGCAGGTCGGCGCCGGGGCAAGCGTGGTGTTGTTCACCTCCGGTCTGGGTACACCGACCGGCAACCCGATCGCTCCGGTCGTGAAGCTTTCCACGAATTCGGATCTGGCGCAGCGCATGCACGACATCATTGACATCGACACCGGAGCGATCGTCGCCGGAGAAAAGACCATCGAAAGGATGGGCGAGACCATTCTCGATCTTGTGATCGAGGTAGCGAACGGTGAAGTCCGAACCAAAGCCGAGCAGAAGGCTCAGGAGGATTTCATTCCCTGGAAGCGCGGGGTTTCGCTGTGACCGCTCAAGAAGCGAATTCATCGACCTTCCGACTGGACGGCAAGGTCGCCGTGGTCACCGGCGGTGGAAGCGGCATTGGGCAGGCCATTGCCTTGAAATTCGCGGTGCAGGGCTCTTCGATTCGGATTCTGGATGTGAACGAAGCAGGCGCGGCCGCAACCTGCCAGCGCATTGCCGACGCCGGCGGAACTGCTTCGGCTCATCTTTGCGACGTGACCAACCAAGCGGATGTGATTGCCAGATTCAATGATCTGTTCCGCAGCGAGCGCATTCATATCCTCGTCAACAACGCGGGAGTTTCGCATATTGGAACGGTAGAGAGCACGGCCCCGGAAGATTTCGACCGCGTGGTTCGAGTGAACATCAAGGGATTCTACAATTGCATGCGCGCCGTGATTGGTCACATGAAAACCTCCGGCGGCGGCGTGATATTGAATATGGCTTCAATTGCCGGATCTGCCGGACTCGCAGATCGCTTCGCCTACTCGATGAGCAAGGGCGCAGTCATCGCCATGACTTATTCCGTGGCGAGAGACTATCTTGTGCACAAGATCCGATGTAACTGCATTTCGCCAGCGCGAGTTCACACTCCGTTTGTTGATGACTATTTGCAAAAAACATACCCGGGACGCGAGCAGGAAATGTTTGAGAAGCTGGCAAAGGCGCAACCGATCGGAAGAATGGCGGAACCGGCGGAGGTCGCTTCCCTGGCCTTGTTTTTGTGCTCTGACGAAGCCGCGTTCATTACAGGCGTCGATTATCCGCTCGATGGCGGCTTTTTCAACCTGCGAGGCTAGCGCATGGATTTGCAACTGAAAGACAAAGTGGTCATCGTCACCGGCGGGGCCAAAGGAATCGGCGCGGCGATTGTTCACGGCTGCATCGTCGAAGGTGCAATTCCAGTGATTGTCGATCGCGACCCCGAGGCCGGTAATGAACTCCACAAGAAAATGCAAGCCATGGGCGCCGCCTGTGGACTAGTCATCGCCGATCTCGCTACTCCTGACAATTGTTTGCAAGCCGTCGAACACACTCTGCAGACGTTTGGACGGATCGATGCTCTTGTAAACAACGCGGGCCGTAACGATAAGGTCGGTCTGGAATCCGGAAGCGTCGACGAATACGTGGCGTCGCTCAACCGCAATCTGGTGCACTACTACAGCATGGCTCACTATGCTCTGCCGCACTTGAAGCACTCGCGCGGAGCGATCATCAACATCGGCTCCAAGACCGCAGTCACCGGCCAGGGCAGCACATCCGGGTACGCGTCTTCGAAAGGCGCAGTCATGGCGCTGACGCGCGAATGGGCAGCAGAGCTGTTGCCGCACGGCATTCGGGTGAATACTGTCATCCCCGCTGAAGTGATGACGCCCCTCTACCGCAGCTGGCTCGACACGTTTCCGAACCCCGATCAGAAGCTTAAGATGATCCTCACCAAGATTCCCTTCGAGCAGCGCATGACTACCCCGGAGGAAATTGCGTCGACAGTAATCTTTCTGATTTCCTCGAAATCCAGCCACACGACCGGCCAGCATTTATACGTTGACGGTGGCTACACTCACCTGGATCGCTCGCTGACATGAGGACCTCCGAATGACCGCATCCGCGCCCATCACCGAGCGACGCTACGTCGCGCCGCTGGTATTGGTCACCAGCTTGTTTTTTTTATGGGCCATCGGCGTCAACCTGAACGACGTCTTGATCCAGCACTTCAAAAAAGCGTTCGCCCTCACCGACTCAGGATCGTCGCTGATCCAGGTTGCTTTCTTCGGCGGCTATTGTCTGGCTGCTCTGCCCGCGGGATGGCTGATGCAGCGCGTCGGTTACAAACGCGGAATTCTGATTGGGTTGCTGGTCTGCGCCACGGGAACAATTTTGTTTATTCCCGCGGCTTCCGTAAGAGTCTATGGATTTTTTCTCTGCGCTCTCTTCGTGATGGCGTGCGGACAGTCGGTTCTGGAGGTCGCCGCCAATCCCTACGTCACTACGCTTGGTCCGGCGGAGAGTTCCGAGCGAAGGCTGAATCTCGCGCAATCTTTCAACGCGGCGGGCGCCGTGCTGGTTGTTCTTCTCGGCTCGCGATTCATTCTC
>JBEKWZ010000595.1:0-3573 GCA_049512555.1 Candidatus Sulfotelmatobacter sp.
TATCATGATATCACCTTGATGTTAGGCGGGCAAGAGCCAGTTCGCAGTCAAAAATTCGGGCTTTCCCCTCCGGCCGACTCAGTTGTGCCCTGACACGGCGCTGGCTTCGACTAACTGCTCCACCGGCGCCACCACCATGAGCAGCATGTCCGCCTGGCGCATTTTGGCTTGGGCGATCATAGCTTGCTGTTGCGTCTTCCAGGCATCCGGCGCAGGCTGCCCCTTGTCGAGAAAATCGAGCGCCTGCAGGCCGGCCGCGCTCAGCGCCGCGAGATTCTGCGACAAGGTGACGTCTTCCTGTAGAAGATACGACTGCGTGAGCAGGGGATGCAGCCGGCCGTCATTATCCCGCCAAGTTGTGAGCCACATGCGAATCTGAGCTTCGTAGGCTTTATCTTTAAACCCGCCTTGTGCGAAGGTTTGCACCAGATCGCTGAATTGGCGCGCCGTGTCGCTTTCGGGATAGACCGCATCGATCATACGCGTCAGTGGCGCGTGAAAGTCGATGGGACCTTTCGCATCGCTCCAGCGCTCGTAATCCTTGACCGGTTCGACGACATCGGCGAGGTTGCGCAGAGCCGTGATGTCTCCAGCACCGGCCATGCGCTGCAGCATCTGCGCACGTGCGGAACGATGCCTCAGACCCAGGAATTCAAGGTCGAGACTCACGGCGTTCATCCGCGAATACATCGAGGCAACATCGGTGACCGATTGCGGCGACCACAGCCGCTCGGCGATCACGGCGTTGCGCGGCCAGATGTGCGAATCGATATTTTCGGGCGTAACCCACTCGGCCCATTGGCAGGATTCTCCGCCGAGAATGCGGCCCTTTTCTTCTGGAGTCAGCGTCGCCGCGGCCTCCGCCATGGGATCGACCGCGTAGTGCCGAGCCGCCGGCCACATCAGGTCGAGATAGTATCCGAACGAGAGCAGGCCGCTGTAGCCCTGTTTCGCCGCGTCAGCCAGCGATTGCTGCCCGCGCCAGGACTGCACGATGATCGTTTTCGGCAACTCCGGATGCAGGATTTCATCCCAGCCCACCATTGTCTTGTGGTTCTTGGCGACGATCTTCTGCAGGCGCTGGTTGAAGTAGGCCTGCAGGTCCTGATTGTTCTTCATGCCGTGGGCGTGGATGAACGCCTGAATTTTCGGATTGGCATCCCACTGCTTGCCGTCAACCTCGTCGCCGCCAATGTGGAAATACTGGTCGGGAAAAAGCTTGGCCATTTCGGCGATGAATTTTTCGAGAAATTTGTAAGTCGACTCCTGGGTAGGATCGATGATCGGATCGATTCCGCCGCCTTCGAGCGTGTAGGGGCCAGCGCCGCTGGAAAGCTCGGGATATCCCAGGAACCACGAGCGGCTGTGGCCGGGAATGTCGAACTCCGGCATCACGCGAACGCCGCGCTCATGCGCGTACGCGATGAACTCGCGAATCTCGTCCTGCGTGTAAAACATTCCATCCGATCCCATCCCGGTGAGCTTGGAAAATACTTTGCTTTCGACGCGAAATCCCTGGTCGTCGGAGAGATGCCAGTGCAGCACGTTCATCTTGACGGCTGCCATGCCATCGATGTTGCGCTTGAGCACGTCGATAGGAATGAAGTGGCGGCTAACATCGATCAGCGTGCCACGCCAGGGGAAACGAGGCTGATCTTTGATGGTGACGGCCGGGACGGCAAAACCCGCCGGCGTAATCTGCAAGAGCTGAAGAAAAGTCTGCAGCCCGCGCAGAACGCCGAGGGACGTTGGAGCGGTGAGCTTCGCGCCAGAATCGGTAACGGTCAGTTCGTAGGATTCGTCCTCTGCGAGTTTCTGTACGGCTTGGCGGCCATGGTCGGCATGAATCTCCAACGTCGGCGATGTACCCGGCTTCGCACGAAACGGAATTCCCGTCTGCCGCGAAAGCTGGCTGACAAACCGCTGGACTGCGCCGTCCAGCGAAGCGTCGTGACTTCCTGCAGCCGCAACCGAAAATGATTGCGTGATCGGCAGTTGTCCCGCGCCAGGCTGCACGCTGGCGGGCATGGGCATCAGGTTGAGTTGAGGTTGAGATTGGGCAGCGGCAAATGACGCCATGAAGAATACCGAGACCACGATTACAAGTTTTCGCATGGGTTTCACAAGAATGCTTATAAGTCCATCTCCAAGCAGCACTCCAAGCAGCACGACGCTCAGTGCCCGCCGGCCAACTCGCGCACAATGCCGCCTACAAACTGTTTCGCATCGCCGAACAGCATCAGCGTGTTTTCCAGATAGTAAAGCGGGTTATCGATGCCGGCGAACCCCGGGCTCATGCTGCGCTTGATGACCATGACGGTATGCGCTTTGTCGACGTCGAGAATGGGCATGCCGAAAATTGGACTCGATTGGTCGGTGCGGGCGGCGGGGTTGGTCACGTCGTTAGCACCGATGATCAACGCGACGTCGGTCTGCGGGAAGTCGCCATTGATCTCATCCATCTCTATCAAGCGGTCGTAGGGGATGTCGGCTTCGGCGAGCAGCACGTTCATGTGGCCCGGCATGCGTCCCGCGACCGGATGGATGGCGAAGCGAACTTCGACTCCCTTCTTGGTGAGCAGGTCGTACAGTTCGCGCACTTTATGTTGCGCCTGCGCTACAGCCATGCCATAGCCGGGGACGATGACAACTTTATTTGCTGCCGACAGAATCGCGGCCGCTTCTTCCGGCGTGGCGCTGCGCACCGGCTTCGCTTCCTGTCCTGCGGCGGCCGACGCTTGCACCTGGCCGAACGCTCCGAACAGTACGTTGGTAAACGAACGGTTCATCGCCTTCGACATGATGATGGAGAGGATGAGGCCCGAGGATCCGTCGAGCGCGCCGGCAATGATCAGCAGTTTCGAGTCGAGCACAAACCCCATAGCCGCAGCCGAGAGTCCGGCGTAGGAGTTCAAGAGCGAGATCACGGTCGGCATGTCGGCGCCGCCGATCGGAATCACCAGCAGCACTCCGAAGATCAGCGACACGCCGACAATGATGGGAAAGAATATTTTCGCTTCGGGATGCAGTACGAGGTAGACGGCGCTCCCGACGGCCACAATGAATAAGAGCAAGTTGACGAAGTTCTGTCCCTTATAAGTGATCGGCCGTTGCGGCAGAATTTCCTGCAGCTTTCCCGCCGCCATCAAACTGCCGGTGAAGGTCAGCCCTCCGAGGATCACTTCCATCGCCAGCACTGACATCATGAATTTCGGCACGTTCGGGCTGCGGAGGTAAAATTCCGCGGTGCCGACCAGGGTCACGCAGAGGGCGCCGAAAGCGTGGCTGAGAGCGGTCCGCTGTGGGACCGCCGTCATCTGCACCATGCCCAGCGGGATGCCGATGCCCGAACCCAGCACCAGCGCGATGATGATCCACTTGTAGTCGACGATGCCGTGGCGCAGCAGCGTGCCACCGATGGCCAGCACCATGCCGATTTCGCCCGCCAGAATGCCGTGGCGCGCAGAGGCGGGAGAACTCATCCACTTCAGCGAGAGAATGAACAGGGCGCTGGCGATGAGATAGATGACTTCGATGATGTACTGGCTTCCAGCAAACTCGGTCATGGTTGCG
>JBEKWZ010000596.1:0-3572 GCA_049512555.1 Candidatus Sulfotelmatobacter sp.
TCTTTCGGAGGCTCAGCGGAACCGATTCACGCCCCGCAATCGCACTCTGCGGCCGCGCCGAGGACACGATCACTACAATCGGCTCGCCCGCGCTCTGACGAATCTCCGCGACCCAAACATAAGACGTAGAGTTTTCCGACAGCGAGATTTTCACCGCCGTTGCCTCGGCCGTCACCGCCCGGGAGGTCGCTCGATCAGGTCGCGCGAAGTGAACGCCCGCACTTTCCAGCGCGCTCCGCAAACCGTTCTGGATCACCTCACTATCGCGTTTCCCCAGGGACGAGCGGTTCTCCACGGTCAGCGTGACCAAGCCCGTTCCAGTGACCGCGAAAATCTTGCTCGCCAGTTGCCGCTCCGGGCCGCTCCAATCCGCTGCGTGAGCAGCCATCGCCAGCCCCACCAGCGCGCAACAGAGTCGGCCAGCACGGTGCAGGTTGGGCGTGCGGCGTATTGCGCGACTCGCTGGCTTCAGAATGGTGTTTGGGATGGCCAAATTATAAACCGCTCTACGCATCTGCACGGCGCGACACCTGTACTGGTTTGGACACCATCGTCGCAGAAAGAAGAACCTCTGAGAAGAAGCAAGACGATCACCGGGCTGCCCATCGCCTACTGCACGGCCTCCCGTCGCCAAGGCGAGCATCCCCGGCCCGCATAATCTGACCGCCCGCCGCTATCCGATCAAGCTCTTCGTTGCCGCTGCGGTTCCCTCTGACTTGGCCGTCTCCTGCGCCAGTTTGCCGGAAGCAAAAAACAGACGGAATACCTGCCCGAAGATCAGCTCTTCCGCCAGCAACGCCACCGCAAGCGAAAATACCATCCCCGCCACCACCGCCATGAATGTGATTGCCATTTGCATAATGTCCTCCTGAGATTTCAATTTGAACTTCCCCCTTCGAAACTTTCCCGCGACCTCAGTTACTCCCGCGGTTCTGCGCGGGAACTTCCGCCGCGGCCACGGTCGAATCATCCGCTGCGCTTCCGAATACCTGCGCTACCTGCTCGTCGCGCTCGCCATGGATCTCCACCGAATCCCCCACCTGCAGCATGGTGAACAGCTGCTCTACGTCGCGATTGCGCAGCCGGATGCACCCGTGCGAAGCCGCGTGTCCAATCGACCGCGGCACGTTCGTGCCGTGAATCCCATACCGCGGCCGGCTCAACCCCAGCCATCGCGTTCCCACCGGATTGTCTTTGCCGCTTGGGACCACGCTGCCGCCGTGGTAGTACCAGGGATTGGCCACCCGGCTGACGATCTGAAATTCGCCCGTAGGACTGGGACTCCACGCCGCGCCCACCGCGACCGGGAATGTGGCGATGACGTTTCCGCCTTCCATCACCGCCAGCTTGCGGTCCGGAATGCTGACCAGAACAACCCGCTTGACGCGAGCCGCGCCATCCGGGCTCGTGGCCTGGGCAAGCGAGGTCTGGGCGAGCGGCGGGGTCTGCGCCAGTGAGGTCTGGACGAGAGAGGTCTGCGCCAGCGGCGGGTGCGCGACCGACGGGCTTGCTACCACCGATAAGGGAGCAAAGGTGAGTGCCGCTAGAATGAGTTTTCGTCCCCGCGCCGCCGTCCCGCCGCCAGCCCTGCGTTCCATGCCTGCCCCCTGTATGAATTGCCGTGCGCTAATACCATGGGCAGGACGGAAGCCAAAGCGTATCTGATTGAAAACAAGCCACTTGGAAAATGCTAGGAAGGGACGAACCAGTGTGCCGGAAGCCACGCTGTGTCGCCGGGTACACGGGGGCCGAAACTGAGGTTGTCGGGGAAAAAGGGAGAAACAGACGGGCTCAACTTACCTCAAGCCTTCAAGCGCCCGGCCCCTGCCGTCTGGGGTAACGGCTTGTGGGGTTCTGTGGGTGGGGCCGGGCGATCCTATGACTAGAAGGCCTAATACAATTGTGCCTATTTAAGCCCTCCTGCCTGCGGATTTCTGTGACAGCCGTCACAGTTGCGCGTGATTCTCGTCATGCAACAAAAATCACTGGTAGTGCGCTCGCAGAAAACCCTCACCGCTCGCACTTTCCCGCCGGCGCACACCTGCCTGTGACCGAAATCACCGCCCTTCCCCCCATCGCTTTCTTACACTCCTTCTTGAGCGGATATATTCATTTCACACTTGGAGATCGATTCATCATGGCCTACGTAATCACCGATACTTGCATTAAAGATTCCCTCTGCGTCGACGTGTGCCCCACCGACTGCATCCATCCCAAGCAGGACGAGCCCGAATTCGAGGCGTCAACCCAGATGTACGTCGATCCCGAAGGCTGCATCGACTGCGGCGCCTGCGTGCCCGCCTGCGGTTCCGATTCGATTCACGCCCTCGAAGACGTCCCCGAAGAAAAGAAGGAGTTCGTCGAGAAGAACGCCGCCTACTACAAGCACTGACGAGCAACGAGCGTTGAGTCAGCCCCCGGTTCCCAGCCCCGGTCGCGTTTCTTGCGGCAGAGCTTGCCTTGTGCTCTGCCGAAGGGGTTATATTGCCCTAATGTGAGATTTCCGTTACCAATGGAATGTGGATGTTGCTCACATTCAGATACAACGCTTAACGCCAGCCGACGCCGCCTTGTATCGAGACATTCGACTGGAAGGACTTCGGTGCAGCCCGGAAGCGTTCGGCAGCTTCGAAGTTGAGAATGCTCGACCTTTGACCTTTTTCTCGGAACGGCTTGGCGGCTCGGCTGTGTTTGGCGCTTTCCAAGACTCGGAGATTGTCGGAATCGCTGGGTTGTTGATCGGAGAGGGAAGATAAAGAGGCTCATAAAGCTCTGCTTGTGGGCATGTACGTTCGGCCGAGCGCAAGAAACGCTGGGGTTGGACGGCGACTAGCCGAGACCATAATTGAGTTTGCACGACCGCGGGTCGAACTGATCCAGCTCGCCGTCGTTAGCGACAACAAACCGGCGCGGCGGCTGTACGAGCGTCTGGGCTTCTTGGAATATGGACTCGAAAGGAATGCCTTAAAGCAGGATGGTCATTACTACGATGAGGTTCTCATGGCAAAAGACCTCAAGCCAAACCGAAATTCGGACGCAACCTGAGGGTGGGGAATTTGATCTTGCGCCGTGATTCCGTCCGCTCGTCCGTCAACCTCTTCTGACTATACCGAACGCCCTCCCGTTGACTTCTCTCGCGCACCCCCGCTATCGTTGCGGCGGTATGAACATTGTCAAAGCGACCCACCAGTTTGAAGAGTGGCTGGGCCATCGCACCGATCTCGTCAAGAAAGATCTGCACCTCAAGCACGCCAACATGAAGGCAGCGGTCTTTCCCTTTCTGCGCGCCACCTACTATCGATGGGCGCAAGTCTGGCCAAAAGTTTGTCCCGATCTGGCCAAAGGACCACAGGTGCTCGCGGTCGGCGATCTGCACGTAGAAAATTTCGGGACGTGGCGCGATATCGAGGGCCGCCTGATTTGGGGCGTCAACGATTTCGACGAAGCTCACCCCATGTCCTATGTCAACGATCTGGTCCGCCTGGCCGTCAGCGCTCATCTGGCGTCGCAAGCCGGCCACCTGCCTCTCAAAGGCAACGACATCTGCAGTTCCATTCTTGAAGGCTATCGCG
>JBEKWZ010000597.1:0-3571 GCA_049512555.1 Candidatus Sulfotelmatobacter sp.
GCCCTGCACAACACCGGCAGTTACCGGCAGATCGGCGGAGATGGTTTCACCCGCGATGAAGATGTCCCTGCTCGCGTCCAAGGCGACACCAGTCGCCAGGTCGCCACTGCTGCCGCCGATATAGCTGACCAGAGTATAGGCGGTGCCCGCCGGATTCAGGATGGCGATGTAGCCGTCATCGTCGCCGCTGGCACTGCCAAGGTTCACCGCGCTTCCATTCGGCAGAGGATTCACCCCGCCGACCGCGCCGCCCAGATCGTTCGAGAAGGTTTCACCGACTACGTAAACATTGTGGGTGTTATCCACGGCCACGGCGAGGCCGGAATCGCTGTCGCTGCCCGCGATGTAGGTGCCCCAACTGAAGGCCCCTGTCAGCGCAAGCTTGACCGCGTAAGCATCGTTGTTTCCATCCGCGACGCCGCCGAGAAACGCGTTCTGCGCTGCGCCAACGCTAACCGGAAAGTCGCTCGAATCAGTGGTTCCAGAAATGTAAATGCCCGCACCGTCGACGGCAATTCCGCCCGGAAAATCATCTCCGCTGCCGCCGAATTCTGTGGTGAACTGCAACGCTCCAGCGGAGTTAATCTTGGTGACAAAGGTATCAAAGCTGCCACCGATGGTTGGAGTCACAAAGCCAGGAATCGCATCGGAATCCGTGGCCCCGGCAATATAAGAGTTCCCACTGCCGTCCACGGCAATGCTGATCCCGTAGTCGGCGCCATCGCCGCCGAAGTAAGTGGAGTAGGTAACCGTTGGGTCGATCACCAGTTCCCGCGTGTGATCGTAGGAGCCAAGTTCAAAAGCGACTGTGTTCGCGCTTTTCAGCACGAACCGCGCGTCCACCGGCTGCCGTTTGCCCTGGTTCAACTGGTAAGCGCCCGACTGGTAGGCCACCGGCTTGTGCAAATGCACCGGTCCGGCGCTCGTGGCGAGCAGCAGGTCTCCCGCTTCGTTGACTCGCATGCTCTGCGCCCCTTCGATACTGAGGGCGATGGGCGCAGCGTTGGCCCCCGGACTTACCACATAGTCAAACTCCAATTGCTGAGCTGCGCCGTGAAATGCCAGGTCAATTCCGGGATAAACATTCCGGTAATTTACTCTCCCGTAAAGCGGAATATTCGAGTGCCACCTCGATGGATCGTTGCCTCGGAAATAATTCACGACGCCCGGTTGCCGGTCCTCGGCCATCAGTTGGCTATGAGGGTTGGCGCCCAGCAGATTCATCCGCACCACCGCCATCGAAGATGCTTTCTGGCCGCTTAGCACCCGTTTCTTAAGCATCGCCTTCACGCCAGACACGCCGCGCCGCTTGTTGAGCAGCATGTCGCGAACTTCGGAGTTCCTGCCGCGGGCGGGCAGGGTCAGGATGGCTTGCTTAGAAGTCAGGAAGAGCCGGTATCCGCTGCCTCGTGCCACATACTTCACGCTTGGGTCAACTTGTCCCTGGTTGGCTTCGAACGCCAAGGGAAGCGCCGCATAGCTGGCGCGGATCCGGCCCTGCGTCGCCGCCGTCACAGTTGGGTGACTCAAGGTTGGTTTCGAAGCTGCAGTCGCAACAGCCGGGCTACTGCGCCGCCAGCCCGGCTTTGCCGAGCCAGTGCTTACCACGACGGCAATAGCCAGCAAAGCTATCCCCGCAACCCAACCAGCAAGCGTGAAGCTTTTTGCAGCCGATGACTTAGACACGACGGTCCTCCTGGGCTAAAAGTCTGCTCTGAAACTCTGGCCTGAAACTCGTAAGCCGAATCTCTGAAACCCGCGCTCTTGAAAATTGACTCGGGCTAAGGGCAAGAAACCACGCGCCCGATCCCCTGAGTCAGCATGGTTGCAACTTTGTGCGGCTTGGCCACGAGTGTGGAATGGTAAATAATCCTTGTCAACGAAGGGCAGACAGCAATTAAGGTACCACCGAAATGCAGCAGTGATCACCCTTTATGTTCGATCGCGTTCGAAAAAGAGCCTTGGCATGAGGGGGATGACTACGGCACCGTGACAATCACGCCCGTACACGGCTTGGCTCCGCGCCTGCGGTAGCTGTGCGGCGCGGCCGCGTCGAAATAGATCGCGTCCTCGGCCTCCAGTAGAAATTCTTCGCTGCCAATTTTGATGGCCAGGGACCCCTTCAAAACATACAGAAACTCCACTCCAGCATGCTGATGGGGCTTCAGTTTCT
Organism: Candidatus Sulfotelmatobacter sp.; assembly: GCA_049512555.1. GTDB lineage: Bacteria > Acidobacteriota > Terriglobia > Terriglobales > Acidobacteriaceae > Sulfotelmatobacter. The sequence goes on from JBEKWZ010000597.1 coordinate 2,174, forward strand.
CTGCCGGAAGGTCCTGAAAATCGGCCAGAAACGCGCTCAACTTGCGCTCGGTCGCGCGGTAATCCAGGCATTCGAAGTAATACGGTACGTCCTGCGCGCCCGGCTTCTCGGGGAAACGTACCCGCTCCTCGCGCCGCACCACCCCGACCACCCGGCGCTTGCGTTCGTCGGTAAAAAAGTAATCCAGCCCTACGCCGAACACCATGGCGATGCGCAAGAGTGTGGGCAGTGTGGGAAACAACTTTCCCCTCTCCAGCTTCGACAAAAGAGCCGCGGAAAGCCCCGTGTGCTTGCCTAATTCCACCAGGCCCATGCTCTTGCGCAGGCGCAGGGAGCGCAGTTTTTCGCCGATGGAGTAGCGCCCGAGGCCCTCGGAGATCGCATCGGTCATGCCGGTCGTCATTTCTCAATAATAAAATAATTGTTCGCTCTGGTAAATCCATCGTAGAGACGTTGCTGGCAACGTCTCTTGCTGGCGACGTTCGGAAAGCCAGGGCGAGAGACGCTATGATGGCTGGAGAGACGTAGCAAGCTACGTCTCTACGATGGATTTTGGGGACGCTTCTTACTGCGGTTTCTTCTTGAACAGCCCCGTTAGGCTGCTGGCCGGCTTCTCGCCCGCGCTGCCCAGACCCTTTAACATGCCCTTCGCCATTCCCTTTACGTCGGGCACGAATTTCGGGTCGGCGGTGGTCCCTTCCACGGAGAACGGAATGCCCATGCCGGCGAGTGCGGCGTTCATTTTGAACGCGAGTTCGTTGGCCGGACTCACCGTGCCAGCGCCAGTGAGCACTCCGATTGAGGGCACACTGAGATTGATGTTGTCGGCCTTCGTGCCCTCGGGAGCGACGCGCACATCAGAACTGAAATTCTGAATGACCATGTCGTTGCCCGTTTTCTTGCCCGAGAGCGCGGAAATGGCGGAGAGTTTCGAGCCGAGATCGAAGTTCGCCAGCGAAGAATTTTCCAGGTGGATCGTTCCCGTAGTGACCAACTTGTTAACTGGACCGGCGATCGCCATGGTCGCGGTGAGGTCCCCGCCTTTCAAGGTTGACTTCGAAGGCAACACCACTCCCATCGCCGGAAGCATGGCCTCGAGATCATCGACCGGCATGGCTTGCGCGTTCAGTTTCATATCGACCGAAGTCACTTGGCCGTGAGCGTCATAAGTGCCGGTCACGTGGGCGACTGCCTTGCCCATGGCGATGTCGCACTGCGGAATGCTCCCCGTCTGCTTTACGATGTCGTGCACGACCGTGTAGGTAACTTCGACCGGCCTGCCGGCGGGCGATCCCTTCTGCACGACCTGTAAATTCGCGACTCTTAGCGTGCCGTTGGTTTTGGCCTGATGTCCGTCGGAGGTGACCTTGCCTTCGAAATCCGCGATGCCCGCAATCC
>JBEKWZ010000598.1:0-3562 GCA_049512555.1 Candidatus Sulfotelmatobacter sp.
TGTACAGGTGGTTCCCATTCCGTAGAACTGCGGGTGCTCCGTGGCAAAGCGCTGAATATTCTGGTGAGCGGATGCCAAGGCCTCGATCAGAGTTTCTTGCGCGTTCGCGCCAAACGCGTTGTCGTAGACGCTGCGCACGGTCTCGACCGCGAGCCGGCTGGCTTCCTGCCCGCCTTCGTAACCCCCCATGCCGTCGGCCACCACCGCCAGTCGGCCCTTGCGGCGAAAGTCTTGGTCGGAGATTGGCTCCCAATAAAGAAAGGAATCCTCGTTATTGGAACGCTGGCGGCCGACGTCGGTCAGGCTGGCCGCTTCGATTCCGGGTCTTGGAGCCTTTGCGTCAACGGGCATAGTCTGCGAGTACAGATGAGGCGCGAGTTGTTCCTTGGAACTCCAGTACGATGGACCTGCTGCGACCGAGCCGCTGCAACCGATTCTGCGCAATCAAAAAAAATGCCTTGAACCCCGGTGATTATAAGGGAAGCCCGCCGCTTTCACATTTTCTCGCGCATCTATTTCTTCGCTGCCGCGAGAACCGATTAGCCTATCACTTTCGGCTGGCGATCCAGACCTAGAGTTCATTCTGTTCGGAAACGCGAAAAAGCTGCAGAGCGTGTGATCATTTTCTGCCCGCTCATGAAAGACTGGAGCAGACACAAGACTGTTGTACACAACAAGGGTCGGCACGATTCGAGGCCCCCGGTTACGGGATGCTGATTTTGATGAAAAAACTCGCAACTATCGGCTGTGATGTTTCAATCAACAATCAGCAATCAACAATAGAAATTGCTTTTGCTGCTGGGCACGACGAGTGACGAGGAGGCCTGAGTACCTTCATGCGGAAGACATTGCTAGTGACTAGTCTGCTGCTGACGGCGCCATTGCTGGGGCAGACGAAGCGCCTGTGGGTGCTGCGCTCGCCCGGTGAGATGGTCGAACACGATACGGCGACCTTTGCCGTAAAACAAACAGTGAAGGTTCCGGCTGCGGCGGTGCAATCGCCCGGAACTATAGGTGTGAACCGCCCGGGACAGATCCTCTACGCAACCGCCGTCTCACTGCCGCTCTCAGACGAAGATGCCGCGTCCCCGCACAAGGTGTGGATTTGGGACGGTCACAACGCAACCACGATTGATCAAGGCGTGAGCCGCGGGCTCAATACCACGGGTTCCAATCAGGCCATTACCGAGTCGGCTCCGGTCGCCTATCTTTCCGCCGACGGCGCACATCTGTTCTGGTTTGCCAATCAGGCGCGCCGCTTGCAGCGCGAAGACGTCGATCTTTCGACCGTCACCACCTGGCAGTCCTGGCGCACGGATCTAAACGGCGCGAGACGTGAAGATATTGCCATATCGAAATTTCCCGACTGCCGCTGTCCGACCGGAACGTGTGAAGAGAGTTGTCCCTATGGCATGGTGTGGGCGCCCGAAACTGGTGTCGACAAATTCTTCCTCATGACCCAGTTCGTTGCAGGACAGACGGCGCCCGTCTACAAAGCCACCACTCGTTATGAGGAAGACGCCGGAAAATGGACCGCGGATCCGCAGGCCGAACCCTTACAGCGCGTGCTGGACGCCGCGTCCGATGGAAGCATGATCGTCGAGGCGATTCCCGACACCGGCTGCTGCGGCTGGTCGAACCAGAGCGACGATCAGACGCTGGTGCTCATCAAGGGCAAGAAGATCACCGCTTTTGACGAACTCGCGACGTACAAAAACCCTGACTACGATGTGAGTTTCTACACGTCGAATGCGCGCTTGTCGCCGCAGTTGGGGTACGTGGCCATGACCATCACTTCAACCGCCGAATCCAACAAGCCCATCCAACTCGCCGAACTAGGGCAGGCGAGTCCCGAAGAATCGCAGCGCATTCGCAAGGCGCTGACCGAACTGCCGGCAATCGAAGTGAAAAGTGTGGAGGATGCTCCGCGGCGCCTCGCGTTTGTGCCGCATGCGGTGCTGGTGGGTTGGATCAGCGAGGAGGAAATCCTGATCATCGAAGATCATGTGCTCGCGACTTACAACGTTGAAACCGGCGCGCGGAGGAAATCGAGCGTGCGGGTCGAAGACGCGGCGCTGGTCTTCCTACGGTGAACAGAGAAGCAGGACGTCTAGAGCCCGGAGTCATTCGCACACACAATCTTCGAATCACTTCGCAACTCATCTCGGCACGTATTTTTCTCCCCGTTGTCCGAAGAAGATGTGACCGAACTCTTCGTGGTCGCCTCCCGGGTGGTAGTGTCGGAAATAAACATCCATTCGTCCGGTTGGCGAGGGTTGACGAGGATGGTGGGGATCCTCTTGTACGGGTCTGCCTGGAGTTACCTGCACGGCGAGCCTATAAGCATCCTCGTCAGCCAGTGTGTAAACATTTTTGCCAGCCTTGACCTGTTGCAACGCTGACTCCTTCGTAATTTGTGGCCCAATCTCGATGCCTGCCTTCGTTTCGAGCGGCTGACCGGGCCGCGAAACTATTCTTTCTGCGTGAAATTCGTAAAACGTCCCTCGCATCGCGTCCACAGTGCACCTCCATGTTGCGCGTGGAATTCTATCATCAGTCTGACTGGTCACTTATTAAGGATGGCTTACTTAGATATAGCTAAAAACCCGCAGGTTGTTTCGTCCTCTGACTTGCCCGGTAGATCATCCAGCCGAGGAAATTTGCTCCCAGCACGACAACGGCGATCTTTAGCGAATAGCGCCACGAACTGGCGACATCGATGATGGGAAAGATCGACAGCGCCACGAATAGCATCGTCACGAGAAATCCCGAGGCAGCCGCGATGCGCAAGCCGAGGCGGGGACGGATTCCGCTATCCTTCGGCGCGAGCAGCGGAATCGCGAACAGCGCCAGATACGCGATGCCGTAAAAGGTGAAACCCCAGGTCAGCAGAAGCTCGTAGGCTTCCTGCTCCCCGACGCCAATCAGGGCGGCGATGCTGGCGGCCAGGGTCGCGCCTCCCAGGAAGAGAATCGAGTTCACCGGCGTCTTATAGCGGGAGTGCAGACGCGAGAACCACGCGGGCAGCAGGTGGTCCCAGCCCGCCGCCATAGGCAAACGCGCGCTGCCGCTGAAATAAAGGCTGAAGGTAGAAAGATAATTGGCCAGCAGCAGAAAGATGGCCACCGGAACCATCACGGCGCCGAAGTTTCCGAAGCCGCGTCGCAACGCTTGCGGAATCGGTCCGATCACATCGACGGCATCGGGAGAAACGTAAGCCAGGATCGCGCTCGTCGTGAAGATATAGATCAGCGCGATGACTGGTGCGGTAATCAGGATGGAGCGTCCGATGTTGCGCGCTGGGTTGCGCGACTCTCCGGCAAAGATGGCGACGTATTCAAAGCCGCTGAGCGCGCCGAACGTCATCTTGCTGAACACACTCAGCGTGAAAACCGTGAGCGGAGGCGCCACCAGGCGTAGCGGATGAAACGCTGGCGCGCCGTGCCAGGCATTGACGACCGGAAGTCCTACGAGCACGGCCACCGTAATCAGTACGGCAATACTGCCCGCGTTATTAAACCACTTACCAATCCCGAAGCCGATGCTTGCTAGCAGCATTTGC
>JBEKWZ010000599.1:0-3559 GCA_049512555.1 Candidatus Sulfotelmatobacter sp.
GACCAGTTGACGCCGGTGCTGACGATTATCCGCATGGGGCGCGGGTTGATGATGGGCGTGGATCACAACAAGAATATGGAGTGGGTGGGGGCGTCGGCGGGGCTTTATTTGGAGTGATGCTCAAGGGCTAAAGCCCTCATATTTCTTCGCGCTTTACGCGGCGCTGAAGCGCCGCTCTTTCACTGACATGCAATGCCTTTGCGGGTCGAGTTGAGGCTCGTTGTTTTAGTCGATGAAATTCTGCTGCAGGCCGGCCAAATTCCCACTTCTCGCGCAAAGAGCGCGCGAGAAACGGGCACCCCGCTTTACACCGATAAAGTAACTCTATTTCAGTTTCACGAAGAGCAAGACAAAGATTGCCCAGATTCCCACGGTGATGGGGAACTGGACCACGGCGGCGTCGCGCATGGGGCCGCCGCGGGGTAAAGCAAAGGTCAGCAGCATCATGGCGAGAGCGGTGAGCACTCCGACGGCAAATCTGCTTTTTGCATTCATTTTCGTCTTCCCCCTCTTCCCTACTTCGGGCTTCCTGCTTCGGGCATCGGCGCAGACGTAGCCAGCTACGTCTCTACGATTCAGCTGGATTCCCTTGCGGGCAGGCAGAGATTCTACACCTATCCGCTTCTAAGCAGAGGCCGTTTCTAAGCTTCGACTGACGAGGATTCCGCCGGCGATCAAGGCGATGGTTAGCGCCAGCAGGAGCACCATCCATCCCCAGTATTGCATGGGGTGGCGGAGCACGCGTAAGAGGTGACGGCCGTAGTGGTCGGCCACCAACGCGATAGCGGAGTAGCGGACGACGCGGCCAACGGTGACGATGGCGAGAAATTTTCCCAGGGGATAATCCGAGGCGCCGGCGGCGGCGAAAAACATGCTGGTCGGCGTGGGGATGGGAATTGCGGTGGAAGCGAACAGAGTTCCCGAGCCCCAGCGCTTGAACAGCTTGAGGAACTTGGCCAGCTTAGTCTTCTTGAATTTCTTGTCGAGGTAAGCCGATCCGGCGCGGCGCGCCACGCGGAAGGTGAGGAAGGCTCCGAGGACTGATCCGGCGGTGGCCGTGGCGGCGTATTCATACCAGGGGTCGCGGTGACTGGCGGATAAAACGGCCGTGAGAATGTCGGGACCGCCGAAGGTTGGAAGCGGAGAACTGTCGAGGATGGCGAGGAAGAAAAGGCCGAGCGCTCCGAGGTGACGGAGAGTCGCGGCGAAGGTCCGGGGAACCGGTCGCTTTGCGGGGGCGAGGAAGTTCAGCATCTTGGCAATATATCAAGTGCGGGGCTGGGAATGACTCGTTGGGAACAGGGGCTAAAGCCCGCATTGATTTTGTACGTTTTACGCGGCGCTGAAGCGCCGCTCTTCCACGGTGCGGCAGGTGTTGGGCGAGCCTTCCGGTTTTTCCGGGCCGGTTGATCGCGGTGCGATCGCGCAGTCCGATCGTGTTGGTGGGATCGCGGTCTGATCGACAGATGCCCCGGCGGGCGTTTGGGATCTGTCAGATGATTTTCTTGACGATGGTGGTTTCGAGGATTTTGCCGTTGGGGCGCTTGAGAAACATTTTGTCGCCGCGAAAGCGAACGGGGACCGTGACGCCGGGTCCGAACTCGCCGGGCAGGTAGCCGTCAGAAGATGCCGGATCGTATTCGCCGACATAGGCGGCACCGTGGACTTTGACAACGATGGCGGTACGGCGAGGCGCAGATTCGCGGAGAATTTCCTGTTCGGCCTGCGCCCAGTTCTCGAGGTCGTGGCCGGGAATTTTCCCGTTACGGATGTAGATTTCTTCGGCGCGGCGGCGGACGGCCTCCTGCAGATCGGTGGGAGCTTGAGCGGCGGCGTTCATAATCGGGATGTCTCCTAACTGGGCAAATAATTCGAGTTGTCCTCACTTCATAATATTTGCTTAAGAGAGCGGTGGTTATGCGAGCATCTCACGGATGGACGTGGGGAGGGCGAGCGTGGGAATCCACGCTGCCGACGCCCGGAACGGGACAGCGGCGCTTTTGTGGTTGGAATCCCTCTGCGGCTAAAGCCGCTAAAGTTAGAATGGAGCTTGATCGCAGCGCTGAAAGCGCTGCACCACCCGAAGGCGTCTAATGGCAGGCGCTGGGAGGTTCTGAGGCGTGGCGACATGGCTGTAGGCCTTGGGAAATAAGGGAGTTGACCGGATTCGACTAGGGGCCTAACATTACCGCCTAAGTAAGGTCGCGCCTCTCATGATCGGCCAGCAGGTCTCTCATTACCGCATCCTTGGCAAGCTTGGCGGCGGTGGCATGGGAGTAGTGTATGAGGCTGAGGACCTGAAGCTGGGGCGGCACGTTGCGCTGAAGTTTATTCCTGAGAATCTGATCGGCGATCCCAAATCGCTGGAACGGTTTACGCGCGAGGCGCGGGCCGCGTCGCAACTCAATCATCCGAATATCTGTACCATCCACGGCATTGAAGATAACAACGGGCATCCGTTCATCGTGATGGAGAAGCTCGATGGCGAGAGCCTGAAGGCTCACATCGCAGGGCACGCGATGGCAGTAGAGGAAGTGCTTGACGTGGGAGTACAGGTGGCGGAGGCGCTGGTGGCGTCGCACGCCAAGGGGATTGTGCATCGCGACATCAAGCCGGCGAATATTTTTCTGACCCCGAGCCACCAGGTGAAAGTGCTGGACTTCGGACTGGCGAAACTGGTCAACAACGTGGGGACCGAGGACGACGCCGGGGCGGATAATTCGCTGACCGCGGTGGGCGTAATTCCGGGGACGGCAGTGTACATGTCGCCGGAACAGGCGCGCTGCGAAACTATCGACGCGCGCAGCGACCTGTTTTCGTTTGGCGTGGTCATGTATGAGATGTCGACCGGCAAGAAGCCATTCACCGGTAATAATTCGCTGGTCACGCTGGACGCGGTGCTGCATTCCAAACCGACGCCGCCGCGGGATTTGAATCCGAAGATTCCGATCGAGCTGGAAGGGATCATCGGCAAGGCGATGGAGAAAGACCGCAACCGCCGCTACCAGAGCGCGGCGGAGATGCGGTCGGATCTCGCGCTGCTAAAGCGGGAAACTGAGTCCGGGACCATTAAGAGTGGCAGCGCCACTACCAAGCTGCGGGCCGCATCGCGAACCTTTGGCCACAGCTCGCGGCTGATGACGTGGCTCCTGCTGGGGATGGGGGGCCTGCTGCTGGCGGTGCTGGCCTCGGTGGGAGCGTGGTGGTACAACCACCGGGAAGTGGCGAACGCGGAGCAGCGCAATGCGATTGCCGTGCTGCCGCTGCAGAACATGAACGGCGATTTCAACATTGATTATTTACGTTTCGCGCTGGCCGACGAACTGTCGAGCGTATTGACGTATTCGCGCACGCTTGAAGTGCGGCCGTCGTCGGTAACACGCAAGTATGTATCGCTGGATGTGGATCCGAAGAAAGTGGGTCAGGAACTGCGCGTGGGGCGGCTGCTACAAGGCCACTTCATGAAGCAGGGCGATTCGCTGACGGTGACGCTGGAAGCTATCGACGTGCCCACCGAACGACTCCTGTGGCAGACCACCGTCACGACGAAGGCCGAGGA
>JBEKWZ010000600.1:0-3549 GCA_049512555.1 Candidatus Sulfotelmatobacter sp.
GCACAAAAAAGTGATGGTCTGGCACGATCATTTCCGGGTAAGACCGGGAATCAGTATAAGCAGGCGGAACGTAATCCTCGTCAAGCGCCTGGTCGTTCACATAGACCTGCCCGCCATCGATGCGGATGCGGTCGCCGGCCATCGCGATCACCCGCTTGATGTAGCTCTTTGAAGGATCGAACGGATAGCGGAAGACCACAATATCCCCGCGTCCAATGGGTTCCAGCCGGTAGACAAACTTATTCACGAAGATCCGTTCCTGATCTTCGAGCAGGGGCATCATGCTGACGCCCTCGACCTTCACCGGCTGGTAGAGAAAGATGATGAAGAGGGCAGACGTCGCCAGCGAAATGATGAGATCGAGCGTCCATGCGCCGATCACGACGCCAAAAACAGAAGCTTTCGATCGCGGCTGGGCCTCAGATGCCGCGGGCACAGTCGTCTGGCCGACTGAATTCGGGTCTGAAACCGTTACAGGCATCTGCATCTATTGTATACAGAACCGGCCCAGCAGCCGCAGGTTCAATTTTGAGTCCAGTCGTCCAACCGGACATGACTATCACAGTGCGAGCGATCTTCGGCCATCCTCTTCCGAGCAACTTTTAGAGTCGGCTACTTACAGTCGGGTACAATGACCCTAGGCGAGGAAACCCATGACACGCTTCCTGCAGAACAAAATACTCCGCCGCGCCCTGACCTTATGCTTCCTCTTCGTGGTGACTCTCAGCCTGTCGGCGCAGTGGACCTCGCCGCAGGAAGAAGCCGGAGTCCCGGCCTACAACGCCGGACCTCCGCCCAAGGGGACGAAGCTTCCTCCCCTGCTCACTAAGGCCGACCTCTGGGGGGCCGACGCGCAGTATCCATACCAGACTCACGCCTATGAACTGGCAGCGAAAATCCCCACCGTGCTCCACCAACAGCCCTGCTACTGCTATTGCGATCGTATGGGCCACAACAGCCTGCACAGCTGCTATGAAGATACGCACGGGGCCCAGTGCTCGACCTGCCTGAAAGAGCTTTACTACTCCTACCAGCAGCACCAGAAAGGCAAGACCGCCGCGCAAATTCGCGCCGGAATTATAAAGGGAGAATGGAAGCAGATCGATCTGCAGGCGGCCGCCACGATGAACTGAAGAAGTGCCGAGTCGCGAGTAACCGGGAACCGAGGAGACCGCGCTGCTTGCCGCTCGGTACTAGCCACTGGTGCTCGGTACTCAGTACGTCAACTGGACCTCTACCCTCCCTTTGGGTGATACTTTATTGCTCGGCTAAAGCACGATCTCAAGGAGTTCCCCATTACCAAGAGCACAGGAAGAGTTTTGCACATGGCTCAGAAACCCACCGCGAAAAAGACCCTGGCGGAAGATCCGCGTTATACGCAGGCGCTGCAGAGCTACGAAGCCGGACTGCGCGCCATGCAGGAGCACAAGTTCGACAAGGCGAAACCTCATTTTCAAAAGGTGATCGCTGGACCCATTAAAGAGCTCATCGATCGCGCCAACATACATCTCAGCATCTGCAACCAGCACTTGGAGCGCTCCGTCGCGGCGCAGTTCAAAACTGCTGAGGAGCACTTCGACTACGCCGTCTCGCTGATGAACGTCGGCGATTACGTTACCGCCCGCGAGCATCTGGAAAAACTGCTCAAGCAGAATGCCCACGCCGATTACGTGGTCTACGGCCTGGCGGCGCTCGACTGCCTCACCGGACACGTCGAGGATTCCCTGCGCCATCTGGACGCCGCTCTGCGCCTGAATTCTCAATTGCGTTTCCAGGCGCGCAACGATTCCGACTTCCAAAACCTGGCCGAGGATCCACGCTTCACCGAACTGCTCTATCCGGACCCCGGCGCCGAACTCGGTTCCGACGGAGATCTCGGCGAAGAAGAGCCTGCCTAAGCCGATCCGCGGGGAAGCCTTCATGGAATCCAAGACGGCAGAAATCCTCTTACCGGAAAAGACCGCGCGCGAGCGCGGTCTTCGCGTGGTCGCCATCGGCGGCGGCACCGGCCTTTCCACACTCCTCAAGGGACTCAAGCGCTTCGTGCTTTCCCCGGCAGAGATTCTGTCGGACAAGGATTCACCCTGCATTCGCGATCTCAGCGCCGTGGTCACGGTCAGCGACGACGGCGGCTCCAGCGGCCGCCTGCGCAAAGAACTCAACATGCTCCCGCCCGGCGACATCCGCAACTGCATTGTCGCCCTCAGCGAAGACGAAGCCCTGCTGTCCAAACTTTGTCGCCATCGCTTCGAAAAAGGCTCAGGACTCGAAGGTCACAGCTTCGGCAATCTATTTCTCGCCGCGCTCACTTCCCTGACCTCTGATTTTTCTGAAGCCGTGCGGCTCTCCTCTGAAATTCTTCTCACGCGCGGCCACATCTATCCCGCTACCACTTCTAACATTGAACTCGAAGCGCTCATGGAAGACGGCACCCGCGTTCGCGGCGAAACCAAAATCACCGCCAGCAAAGGCCGCATCAAGGAACTGTTTCTCGTCCCGCCCAATGTCGGCCCCATGCCGCAGACTCTCGAAGCCATCGCCCACGCCGACCTGATCACCATCGGCCCAGGATCGCTCTTCACCAGCCTCATACCCAACCTGCTGGTGCGCGGCATTGCCCAGGCCATTGTCGAATCCCCTGCCACCAAGGTTTATATCTGCAATCTGATGACCCAGGCCAACGAGAGTCTCGATTTAACCGCAGCCGACCACATCCGCGCCCTGAGTCGCCACGCCCAGAAACAGATTTTCGACTTCGCGCTGATCAATCGCACTCCCGTCTCCGATGAACTCAAAACCAAGTACGCCAGCGAGGGCGCCTGCCAGATCGTCAACGATCTCGATACCGTCGAAGCCCTCGGCGTAATTCCCGTCCTCGGCGACTATCTCGACGAAGGTGGAGTCGCTCGCCACAACACCGCGCGCGTGGCCCGCGACCTGATGCAACTCGTGGCTCAGCGCCCCGCCAACGCATCGCGAAGCCTGATTTAGGCAGCTCATTAAACTGTCATTCCGAGCGAAGCTTAACGATCCGCATTTCGTTTCGTTAAGCTCAGTCGAGGAACCTGCTTTTTGCCAGAGCCCCTATTGCGCGCCGATTGTCGCAAGCCCGGCATTCCTGTATCGTGATTCTTCCGCGTCGAAGCTCTACCATCTTCGGCGGGAATTATCATGCGATCTTATCCGCTTATCACTGCGCTGCTGCTGATCGCGAATTCTCCTTGCCTCGCCCAAATTGCAAACATCCCCATCTCTCCGGAAAAAGGAGATACCGAAGTCCTGGTCTGGGCAGGCGGCGGACATTCTGTAGCCGGCGGACGCGGCGACACCGGCGCCTTCAACGCCGGCCTGCGCTACGGATGGATCCTCACCGGCCCTCATCTGCCCGGCTTTCTCCGCGGACGCTTCGAATATGCGGTCGACGCCGTCCCCGTTTTCCTGGTCTTCCAGCCCGGCGGCACTGCCTACGGCGTGGGCTTCGACCCCCTCGGCCTCAAGTGGAACTTCCAGCGTCACGGCCGAATCTCGCCCTACCTCGAACTCACCGGC
>JBEKWZ010000601.1:0-3547 GCA_049512555.1 Candidatus Sulfotelmatobacter sp.
CCAATGCGGCCCCGCGAACCAGAGAAATCGTAAGGCTCTTCACACCGTCCTCCTACTCCATATCAGGGTAAGGATCCAGGTCAGGCACTTGGCGAAGAGATAGAGGGTGCCTAGGGGCCCGGACGAGAAATCGAATTCGATTGCGCGTTATAGCGCTGCGCCGGAACCAGCGAAGGCGAGTCTACGCTGGACTCGCCGGCACCGCGGGAAGCATCCTGCAAGCGTCCAGGCAGTACGATGCGGAAAACCGTTCGGTCTTGCGCCGTACGCTGCACGGCAATCTCGCCGCCGTGATCCTGCACGATTTTCTGTACCACCGCCAGCCCCAGGCCTGTGCCGTTTTCTTTGCCGTAGCTGACGAAGGGATGGAACAGGCGCTCGCGGATCGATTCGGCGATGCCGGGACCATTATCGGCCACCGAAATTACGATGGAACCGCCGACCTCGGCTGCCGTCACTTCCACCTGGCCGCCCAGAGCTGGAGCAGCCTCGCAAGCGTTAAGCAGCAAGTTGTACAAAGCGCGCTCCAACTTGCGCTGGTCGAACCATCCGGCAACCTGAACCCCGCAGAGCACATCGATGGAGCGGTTGTGATGCCGGGGATGCAGGCGAACGGCGAGAACCGAACGCTGGATGGTTTCCGCGACATTGGCATACGCGGGGGTGAGCGACTCGCGGGTGCGGGCGAATTCCAGCAGGGAGTCGATGAGATCGGTCATCAGGTTCACGCCGCTGCGAACTTCCTGATACAACTCCTCGCGCTGCGCCGAAGTGAGGTGACTGTCGCAAAGGAACTCCGAATTGGCAACGATGGCGGCGAGGGAATGGCGCAGATCGTGCGATATGGAGCTGGCCATGCGTCCGATGGTGGCGAGTTGTTCAGACTCGAGCAAGTCGTGCTGGGTCTTGAGCAGGCTGGCGCGCATGCGGTCGAAGGCGCGCGTCAGTTCAGCCACTTCGTCGCCGCCGCGGGGATCGAGCGGATGATGGAAGTCTCCGGTTTCGAGGGCACGTACGCCAGCGACCAGGCTGCCCAGCGGCCGCGTGAAGGTGTGCGAGATGAAGAATACTAAGCCGCTGCCCACCACGATCGCGGCCAGGCCCAGCAGCAGCAGATAACGATTCAGCTGATCGAGAAACTTCGTTGCCTGATCGTACGAACCCAGCACGCTCAAGCGCACCTGAATGGGCTGAGAACCCGAGAGCACGAGGGAAGTGGCGAGGAAGCGTTCGTTGCCAATCTCAATGTCGCGTGGATCGTCGTGCGCCGAACCTGCGATCAGGTTTTGAATGCTCCCCGCCTCTACCTGCGCGGCCATCAATGTCGTACCCACGATTTCATTGCCGCAAGAAAAAGCAATCTGGCTGCCGGCCACCTTGCTGACTTCGGCGGCGAGGCGGTCGTTGATCTCGTAACCGATGACCAAGAAGCCGAGCAGCACGCCGTTCGTTCTGGAGCCACGATAAATAGGCTCGATGAACGTCTGATAGAGATGATGATCTCCCAGCCACCAGTGGCTGGACTCTCCGTGATCGTCGTCGAGCGACTGCTGAAAAAATTGCTCCGCCGCTTCCTTCGTGAATCCGGGCGTCTTGGTATGCAGAGCGACAACCCGGCCGCTGCGATCGACCAGCACAAATAAATCGCTGCTGCTGCGTGCATGTTGCCAGATATCCTGCGATGCGTCCTGGATGGTGACGGGATCAGGGCTGGTCATGTAGGCGCGGGTGATGGGAAGGTCCGCCAGCAGCGCGACATCGGTGGTCAGCATGGTTTCGCGTTCCTGGCGAAAATCCTGAAACGCGGCGACGGAGTTGCGCAGGTTGACCGCAATACCCTGCCGGACGTTGCGGCGAAAGCTGCGCTGCACCAGCAGCAGGCTGGTAGTGGTGAGGCCGGTGGTGATCAGCAGCATCGAGAGCAGGAAGCGGGTGCGCAGGCGCAGGCGCGGTCGCGGTAGCGATAGAAGCGCGGCAGCCGACTCATTCCGTCGAGCGGGCCGGGAATCGGGCTGGGCAGAATGTTGCATCGTATGCCGCGCGGATTCGGGAGTTCGGTTCACGGGAATCAGCGGACGAACTTGTATCCCATGCCATGTACCGTGCGGAAGTGTACCGGACTCGAGGGGTCTTTCTCCAGTTTCTGGCGGAGTTTGAGAATGTGGTTGTCGACGGTGCGCGTCGAGGGATAGTTCTGGTAGCCCACACTTCGTTCAGCAGTTCGTCGCGGCTGATGACACGGTCGGCATTCTGGACCAGAAACTGGAAAGTCTTGAATTCCTGGGCGGTTAAGACTACGACTTGGCCGTCGCGCTTGATCTCCATTTTCTTGAAGTCGGCGGAGATGCCGTCGAAGCTGACGAGTTGCACATCCGGGACGCGGGCAGTGTGGCGCAGCGCGGCGCGCACGCGCGCCAGTAGTTCGCGAGGGCTGAACGGTTTGGTGACGTAGTCGTCCGCGCCCAACTCAAGCAACAAGACTTTGTCGGAAACGTCGCTGGCCGCGCTGAGCACGACGATGGGCAAGGTTGGGGCCAGCGCCTTGATTTCTTTACACACATCGCGTCCGGAAACCTTGGGAAGTCGCAAGTCGAGAACGACGGCGGCCGGCGCGGAAGATTGGAAACTGTCGAGCGCGGACCGGCCATCGGACTGCGTTTCTACCGTGTAGCCCTCGGTCTCGAATAGACGCCGCAGGGCTTTCTGCACAGCGGGGTCATCCTCGACGACGAGGATGCGGCCGGAGGGCTTGGCGGCGGCGGCTGGGTTAGCGGTTCTGGCGGTGCTGAGTGGCGTAGCAAGGTTCCCCATAATTGAAATTTCCTGTGATCGGGGGAGAACTTCCGGTCCCCACGAATCGCCCCATCCGGAAGTGGTACGACTACTGGAAGCTTACAACGGTTTTGCGGCTAAATATGCGGATTGTGCGCGCTTTTGACATTCTTTTTACAATTTCAAGCTGGTGTAAAAAGAGGCTACGGAAGGACAGTTGCTTAGCGAAAGCGGCGAGCTGCGGTTAGGGGCTGTCCAAATTTTCTCAAGGAATTGCGATCAACAGGCCGCCATCTACACCCAGAGATTGCTCGCGCCCTCGCCCAAAGTCGTACTCGTAGCTCGGTTCAACGTACCAGCCGAACCTGTGTTTTGCGGAGGAGGGCCAGTACATGAAGTCGGCGACGACTTCACCGGCGATGGAGTTCGTCCTCATGCCGTATTGTCGCGCGTGAATCCACTCCGGCCCGAGGCCAACCATAAACTCCGCCTTCTTGGATAGAGTCCATGGCTTCTTGAAAAGAACATCGACACTCCATTCTGTCGAGTGCCGCCTGAAAAGCGATGTAACGCCCGCCTCAATCTCCAGGCGGTTTTCGATCGGCGTAACCTCAACCGCGACGGTGGGTCCGAAACTCGCACCCTCGGAAAAGCTCTGGGCGGCAGACCCGCCAATTTCGACAGTTGCGGCCGGCTCCTTATCGTTATCGTTACCCTTCGACTGCCCGAAGGCGTTCCCAAACGAAAGACACAAACATAGCGTCAACAGGATTTT
>JBEKWZ010000602.1:0-3540 GCA_049512555.1 Candidatus Sulfotelmatobacter sp.
CTGCAGTTCTTCCTCACAAATGGGGCGCGTAGCTCAATTGGCAGAGCAACTGACTCTTAATCAGTAGGTTGAAGGTTCGATTCCTTCCGCGCTCACCATCTATTTTCAATAGCTTAGAAGGTTTCCAGTTTGGCCCGTATTTCGGACTGTGCCCAATTTTGTGCCCCACCTCGATGTGCAGCGGTAGCGTTTACTTCACCACGCGCCGGTGGCACAGCCGTCCGTTATGCCTCGCATTCACCCATGTGTGGAAGCCGCGATGCGCGCTCCTCGATGGCCTGACAGCGCTGGACTGGGGATGGAATATCGAGGAAACGGCCATCAAATCCGATTGTCCTTCGCCAACCGCCAGTAATACCTGCCGGAGGGCGTAAGCCTGCACGCTTTAGACTGCTGCGCGGCGTCGTACATGTGTTGCACTCCCACATGTAAGCGCCGGAGCAAAAATAGACCGCATTACGCCGCGTGAGCGGCGTGGTGCGGCGGAGAAAAAGTAGACCGCCGGATTCTTGTTTCACGAGACACGGTCGCCTGCGGGGGTAACGGAACAGGTTCGGTTCCGTTGAACCGATGGCCGCGATCGTGGAACACCGGAGGTACCAGGTGGAGATTTATGGACGTATACGGCGAGCGGTTCTGGTGGAGGGTAGAAGTCAACGGTCGGTAGCGCGGGAGTTTGGAGTGGCGCGCGAAACCGTGCGCAAGATGCTGGGCTATTCGATTCCGCCGGGCTACCGGCGGAAAGAGCCACCGAAGCGGCCCAAGCTGGGGCCATGGATAGGCGTGATCGACGCGATTCTGGAAGAAGACAAGAACCAACCAGTCAAGCAGCGGCATACCGCCCAGCGGATCTTCGACCGTTTGCGGGCGGAGCACGGGTTCCCAGGCGGCTACACCATCGTGAAGGACTATGTGCGGGTCGCAAGCCTGCGACGCCGCGAGATGTTCGTTCCCCTGACGCATGCTCCGGGAACGGCACAGGCTGACTTCGGCGAGGCGCTCGTGATCATCGCCGGAGTGGAGTGCAAGGCGCACTACTTTGCCATGGACCTGCCGCAGTCGGATGACTGTTTCGTGGTGGCATTTCCGGGCGAGACCACAGAAGCGTTTCTGGAGGCGCATGTACGCGCTTTTGCCTACTTCGGCGGCGTCCCCACCTCGATTCTGTACGACAACACGAAGCTGGCGGTGGCCAAGATTCTAGGCGATGGCACCCGGCAGAAGACGCGGGCGTTCTGCGAGTTGCAGAGTCACTATCTGTTTGCCGAGAAGTTCGGACGCCCGGCCAAGGGCAACGACAAAGGCAAGGTGGAAGGCTTGGTGGGGTACGCACGGCGGAACTTTCTAGTACCGATTCCGAGAGTGGCCAGTTGGGAGGAGTTAAACCAGCGGTTGCTGGAGGCATGCCGGGAGCGGCGAGCACGGCGGTTACGCGGCCACCAGGAGACCATCGGAGAGCGCTTCGAGCGGGACCGGGCAGCCTTGTTGCCCTTGCCGGTCAGCGCGTACGAAGCCTGCGAGAAGCGAGTGGCGCGAGTCAGTTCGCTGTCGCTGGTGCGCTATCGCAGCAACGACTACTCGGTGCCCACCGAGTATGGGCATCGCGATGTGCTGGTGAAGGGTTATGTGCACGAGGTGGTGATCATCTGCGGCTGTGAGGCGGTTGCCCGCCACCGCAGGAGCTATGAGCGCGAAGACATGGTCTTCAATCCGCTGCACTACCTCGCCTTGCTGGAGCAGAAGACACGGGCACTGGACCAGGCGGCGCCGCTGGTGGGCTGGGAGCTGCCAGAGTGCTTCGCCCACTTGCGACGGCTGCTGGAAGCCCGGCTCAAGAAGAACGGCAAGCGAGAGTACGTGCAGGTGCTGCGCCTGCTGGAGACATTCTCTGTCCCCGAGGTCGAACAGGCCGTCCTCGATGCTCTGCATCTGGGCACGATCAGCTTCGATGCCGTTAAGCATCTGCTGCTGTGCCGCCTCGAGCGCCGACCGCCGCGGCTGGACCTGGAGAACTATCCCCATCTGCCACTGGCCGAAGTACAGACCACGCAGGCTGCCGACTACATGGCTTTACTTTCGGTCTCACCGCTTAGCTTGCCCAGCGAGGTGACGCGATGAGCGGCGAACCCAACCCCGCTACAGCGGACACTCCCCAAGTGCTGCTGGAACATCACTTGAAGCAGCTGCGGTTGCCGACTTTCCTTCGCGAATATGACAAAGTGGCGCGGCAGTGCGCGGCCGAGAGCGTGGACTATCCCCGCTATCTGCTGCGTTTGACAGAACAGGAACTGCTGGACCGCGAACGACGGGCCACCGAACGCCGTATCCATCAGGCTCGCTTTCCGGTGGTCAAGAGCCTGGACACCTTCGAGTTCCTGGCCATCCCGGCGGTCAACAAGGCGCTGGTGCTGGAGCTGGCGCGCTGCGAGTTCTTACAGCGGCGCGAGAACGTGTTGCTCCTAGGCAACAGTGGTACTGGCAAGACTCACCTCGCGCTGGCCCTCGGCCTGTCGGCCTGCCAACGCGGCCATCGCGTGCGTTTTACCACGGCGGCGGCGATGGTGCACGAACTGATGGAGGCCAAGGATGAGAAACGACTGCTGCGCTATCAGAAGCAGATGGCCGGCTACGAACTGCTGATCGTTGATGAACTGGGTTTCGTGCCGCTGTCCAAGTCTGGCGCCGAACTACTCTTCGAGGTCTTCAGCCAGCGCTACGAACGTGGTTCCACTCTAGTGACCAGCAATCTTCCGTTCCAGGAGTGGACGGAAGTTCTCGGCTCGGAACGGCTGACGGGTGCACTGCTGGACCGGCTCACCCACCATGTTCATATCCTCGAGATGAACGGCGAGAGCTATCGCCTGAAGCAGAGCAAACGGAAACGGGGAGCCCAGCCGAACTCCTGATTACCATCCGCCCGCTACCCGCTGGTGCACACGCCTCGGGGAGGAGGACGTCTTCCGCTCCGGCCTAAACGCGCCGCCTTGCAGGCGGCGCAGGCCTCCGATCAGCCTTGCCCGAGCACTGCAAATCGCTCGTATGGACTACCATCCGTTTTGCTTGCCACGACAAGCAGGCTTCGAAGCATATACTGACGAAGGTCGCCCCACACTTGCGGAACCTGCGACCAAGATCGCCAGACAAGCGGGATATAGTTAGAAACAGAGCTAAAATAGAAATAGTGCAGATCCAGAACATGCACAAAGATCTCGCTTATATTTCTATATTCCATTTCATATGCAAGTCACAGATTGTCATTGGTCAAAAGAGGGAATCCAAGCTCAAACTCGTCATCGGACTGGCTATGCTTAGCCGGAATCTCCCTGGTCAATGAGCCGTGCGTCATAGTCCGACAGCAATAAAACAAAACTATTGTGCGCAGCGAGTCCAGTAGCCTTTCTCGGGTGGAAGGATTGCCCCTACAATGCCCAGCGAAGCGATCATAGAATTCCTGCCACTTGTGGTCAGGTCGTCGGTTTGGGTCACCTTGGAAGAGCATTGCCAGTAGGTTTCGAACGTGGCCGTGAAGCATTTCATGCG
>JBEKWZ010000603.1:0-3536 GCA_049512555.1 Candidatus Sulfotelmatobacter sp.
TGCATGGAAAACTCCCAGCGGAAGGATTGGAACATTGTATGTGGAGAGCGCTTGTTGAGAGTGACGGGCTGCAGGGATTTGAACTCCCGGCTCGGCGCTCGTATACTTACAGCCCGCCATGAAGGTGATCGTCATTATTCCGGCTGCGGGGCTGGGGACGCGCATGGCCCCCATGCCCAGCGCGATGGACGCGAAGACAAAAAGGCCGCATCCTTCGAAGCAGTTCAATGAGCTGGCGGGCATTCCGATTCTGATTCACACGCTGCGGAAGTTCGCGACGGTCGAAGCGGTCAGCGAAATCTGGATTGCGCTGCGGGAAAACGAAATTCAGGGATTCCGCGAGCGGCTGGCGAAGGACGCAGCGGATGTATTGAAGAAGAAAGTGGAACTAGTCGCCGGCGGCGAACACCGGCAGCAGTCGGTGGAGCACGCGCTGAATGCGGTTTCGGCTGCTGCCGACGATGTGGTGCTGGTGCACGACGCGGTGCGTCCGCTGGTGACGGCGGAGATTATTCACGAAGTCATTGAAGCTGCGAAAAAACATGGCGCCGCGCTGGCTGCCCTGCCCGCCGTCGATACCGTGAAGCAGGTGGAACGAACGGCCGAAGGCGCGATTGTCAAAGCTACGATTCCCCGCGCCGGCGTGGTGCTGGCGCAGACTCCGCAGGGATTTCACTACAGCGTGATCAAGAAGGCATTCGACGAGGCCGCCGCCGACGGATTCATGGGCACCGACGAGGCGTCGCTGGTGGAGCGCTCGGGCCATGAAGTCGTGGTGGTGATGGGCTCGCCGAGGAACATCAAGATCACGAATCCGGGAGATATGGAACTGGCGGAGTTCTATTTAAAAAAGTAAGGAGCTTTTCGCCACGAATCTACGCAGATTTACGCGGACCAAAACTAACCCTCTCATGCCAAAGACCAACGACCGAAGACCCACGACCCGCATCGGCTACGGATTTGATTCGCACGAATTTCGGGCTGGGATTCCGCTGAGAATTGGCGGGATTGCGCTGGCGCACGACAAAGGCTTGGGCGGGCATTCCGACGGGGATGTGCTGCTGCACGCCATCACCGACGCGCTGCTGGGGGCAGTTGCTGGGCCCGATATTGGGGCGCTGTTTCCTCCGTCGGACGCGAAGTGGAAAGGCGCGGATTCGGTGATTTTTTTGCGGGAGGCGTTGAAGCGCATGCGGGATAAGGGTTACGGCCTGGCTAACGTCGATGCCAGTCTGATCCTGGCCGCGCCGAAGATCGGTCCGCATGCGGCTGCAATTCGGGCGCGGGTGGCGGAGTTGCTGGGCGTGCACGTCGATTGCGTAGGTTTGAAGGCGAAGACGCCTGAGGGATTAAACCTGGACAATGCCGCGATCGCGCACGTGGTGGTACTGCTGGAGAAGGCGAAGGCTGGCAAGAAACGCGTGGTGCGAAAAAAACGACGCCGGTAACAATCTGCGATCAGCGTGATTTGCGATGGGTATAAGAGGTGTCCTGCTCTCTGCCGCGGTTCTGGCATTCATCAACATCTCATGCTGGAGTCTGCAAGCGCAGGACGAGAGTGAGCGCGTCTTTGGGCAAATCCACGAATATCTGAAGGGCGACATTAAATCGCGCACGTTCAGCGGTCCGCTGCTGTTCGTGGGGGAGATTAGTAGCCTCGGTCCGGTGTTCGATGGCATCTGCAAGGAAGCGGTCAATGAGAATGTCGATTTTGCCGTGACTGAACTTCTGCTGGGCGATCTTTCCGAGGACGCATTTCACTACGGCTATCCGAACTGCACGCGGCAGCCATTGCCTTCGCCCCCATTCGCTCTGCACTCGCAGGTGACTCTCTACTGCCATCATCGCGACTTGTGTTTCCAGCCGGTGCCGGCGACGGCCGAGCGGGTGAAGACGATTCGTTTATGGATAGCGGAGGCGAGGCGGCCCGAGGACGACGCAGCATTCGTGGAACTCAGGCGGGCGATCAAGAAGGCGAATCCGCTGGCGCCCAGGCGCGACCTTGTTTTCGAAGGTGAAATCGCGAGCATCGAGCCGATCGGCAAGCCCGTGTGCCTGATTGCCCTTCGACGTAAGGTGGAAATCAATGTTGTGAAAGTTCTCTTTGGCGAAGCGCCGGCGGGCCCGATCGAGACCGGCTACGGCTCGACGAATTGCCCGATCCCAACCCCGCTGTCGGTGCGGCTGCACGCGAAAGTGATTGTGTACTGCAAAAGCCAGCCGCACATGCCGCAGATTTGTCTGACGCCGGTGGAGGATTCTCCGCGTCGGCTGGCTGTGGTGAAAGCATGGATTGCGGCCGCACAGAATCCGTTGGGTGCGCCGGCCGCTAATCGGTGAAAGCTTTCCTGGCAACTTACTTTCGTCGCGTCGAACTGTTCTGCGAGTTATCGGCGGCGTGATTTTGCTGCGTCCAGCAACGCGCGGAAAATGGCACGCGACGCCGCGTCTTCTTCTGCCGAGCGTTCGGGATGCCACTGCACGGCGAGTACGAAATGGTCGGGCGCGGTGCCTTCGAGGGCTTCGATGATGCCGTCGGCAGTGCAGCGGGCAACGACGCGCAGGCCATTGCCGACGGCGTCGGCGGATTGATGGTGAGAGGAGTTGACGGGGAGGACGAGTATTCCCTCAGGGGCTAAAGCCCGTTCGCTCTCAGTCGTGCTGGCGGCACGGCTAAAGCTGTGCCCTTCCCGGTTCTTTTCGTGAACGTTCTTTTCGTCAAGAACAACTTTGATACCTGTGCTCGGGCCCACGATTTCCGCCAGCTTTGAGGCTGGATCAATCTCTACTTCATGAGCGACTGCGATTTTTCCGCCGGCTTCATGATTTACTTTGGCTCGGGTTTCTGCGGGCAGAAAATCCGGGATGTGCTGAACGAGCGATCCGGCGCGGTAGACGTTCAGACTCTGCAGGCCATAGCAGATGCCGAGCACGGGCTTGCGCAGGCGGTGGGCGTCGTCGAGCAGAAGATTGTCGACGACATCGCGGCGCGGATCGGCGGCGGCGGTGTGAGGGGAGCGCTCGGCGTGGAAACGGACGGGATCGACGTCCGCCTTGCTGCCGGGCAACAGCACGGCGTCGCAGTGCTCGACGATCTTGCTGATTTCTTCCGGAGTGCGATCGAGCGGAATGCGAACCGGTTCGCCTCCGCCCATTGCGATGGCGCGCTCGTACTGCGGAATCGCCCGTTCGGCATATTCCGGATCCGAGAAATGCGGCATGGGAATGGCAATGCGAGGCGGCATGGTTTCGATTGTAGCGCGATGGCCAGGTCGTCTTGCGTGCGGCAAAACCAGCCGGACTTCGCCCGGCGGACGGGCGAGGGCGCCCGTCCCCACACGATTCGTGCTAGCTTAGCCTCTCGATGGCCGATAGCGTCTTGGCCTGGCGGTAGTGGCGAATTTCCATGGCCAGTCCGAGCACGAAGATGATGCATCCGGCAACCAGCGCCATGGGCAGCGCGATGAGCCGGTAGGCGATTCGCATGTCGGGATGCACTCCGCGGAGCTTGGCGACGATGACCGTGCCCAGGATGG
>JBEKWZ010000604.1:0-3532 GCA_049512555.1 Candidatus Sulfotelmatobacter sp.
TACCGCTTCCTTGGAGCTGGCGATGACCAATCGCTTAGGATTGGCGCCCTCTCGAGCAGACTTGGAACCAAGCGGAATCATTCCCAGCGACGCCAGGCCAGAAATCATGTGGGCTTGTTCTGTAGTGCGCACGGTGTTGTCTAGCGCCTCCAACAGAAAAGCCAGTCCAATGCCGGAAGTCAGGCCAAGCACCAGCGCAAAAGCTAAGTTTCGCGGTACGTTCGGCTCAACCGGTGCTGTCGGCGGCCGCGCACTGTCGACAATGCGGAAATTATTGGATTTCAATCCCGCCGAGACGCCTGCCTCTTTGAGTTTTTCGAGAAGTCCCTCATAAAGCGTGCGATTGGTCTCGACGTCGCGCTTGAGCAGGTTGTACTCGATTGCGCTCTCGTTGAGCTTGTTGGCTTCCTGCTTCTGTTGATCGAGGGCATCATGCAGCATGCTTTCGCGCTGAACCGCCGTCGTGTATTGACCGCGAATCTTGCCCGCGATCTGCTTCATCTCTGCCTGAATCTGCGAATCGATTTCCTTGAGTTGATTGTTCAACTGGCCCAGCTTGGGATAAGACGGGCCGAACTGCGTGCTCAAATCGGCAGTCTGGATCTTGAGATCTGCGCGCTTGCCGAGCAGACTCTCCAGCAGTTGCGAATCCGATTGCGACGCGCCCGTGTTTTCCAGGCTGCCCGCGCTGGAAGTGATTGCGTCCGGATCTCCGGACTCAACCAGACGGTACAGAGCCTCCTTCTCCATGCGCTCACTCTCGGCGGAAGTGAGTTGCTTATTCAGTTCGTCCAACTTCGTCATCGTGATGTTCTGTTTCTCGTCGACTCCCAGAATGTCGTGCTCTTTCTGGTAGCGCACGAGTTTTTCCTGAGAAGTCTCCACCTTCATTTGCAGGTCAACGAGTTGTTTGCCCAGCCAATCCGAGGCCTGCATCGTCGATTCGAAACGGGCCTTGAAATTGTTTTCAACATAAGTCTTCATCAGCGTGTTGACGACAGCAGCGGCCATCTGGGGATCGGAGCTGCGGTAGTGAACTTCGATGATGCGAGTGTTCGGACTAAGAGCCACCCGCAAATTCCCTTTGAACCCTCCCACCATCGCCGCGGCGCGGGAAGGATCAGTCTGCAGCGGGTCGGGAGCGAGATCGAGAGAGGATGAAGGTGGCGGCGGCGCCTGACCGGAGAGCTCGGGGCGCCGGTCCAGGTTCAGTTCCCGGATCACTTGCAGGGCCAGCAGATCGCTCTGCAGAATCTTGAGTTCCGTCTCCAGTTCGGTGGGATCGTAGTAGTCCAGGCTGAAGGTAGCGGAATTCTGAAAGTTCAGACTGGAATCAGGTTTGTTGATCTCAATCGTGCCATTCGCGTCGTAGACCGGCGTCATCTTCAGGCTGGCAATAGCAACCACGGAGAAGATCGTGACCAGGCAGGAGATCCACACCCATTTTCGCTTCTGCAAAATCCGAAGAGACTCTCCAATGGCGGATTCCTGCGAAGGCGGATCGAAATAAAGGCGTGGCCCAGCCGGTCTCCCCAAGGCCAGGCTTGGGGTCTCGCCAACGATGGGGCTACCTGCCTGTACTAGTGGTCCGGAATCCATGCCTGCTCCTCACGATTCTATGACTGCGCAAAATGCCCGAACCGCGCAGCCCTCTACACCTGACACCAAATCCCGGGTCGAAGAGGCTGGTCCGTCGCTTAGGGAGTTGTTCTGCACTCAATTCGTCCGACATTTTAGCATTAGATCGAGAAGAACCGCGACGAATTCTGACTTGCAAGTTCTGATTGTGTCGTGATCGCGCGCCGTTTCCGGCAAAGTCCGCTATACTTAGCGGGCAACGTGAGATCGAGCAGTGGGCGTCCATTCCAGAAGTTTTTAGGACGGCCATGCAGACGGAAATTAGGGAGACTTCCAGCGGTTTCGCCGCAAGTAGTCTTACGCAAGTAGTCTTAAATGTTTGGCAAAAGGTTGTGACGAGGCGGATGGGATGAATTGGGCTGAACAATCAGTTCTGGTGACGGGCGGGACTGGGTCTTTCGGGAAAAAATTTGTCGAGATCATGCTGCGGGACTACCGGCCCAAGCGCCTGGTCATCTTCAGCCGCGATGAACTCAAGCAACACGACATGCGCGCCTCTGGCCTTGACCATCCGAGCTTGCGGTATTTCCTGGGGGATGTGCGAGATGCGGGGCGCCTGGAACGGGCGTTCGCTGGCATTACGATCGTGATTCACTCGGCCGCGCTCAAGCAGGTGCCAGCCTGCGAGTACAACCCATTCGAGGCGATTCAGACCAACATCATAGGTGGACGTAACGTGATTGATGCCGCCATCAATCAGGGGGTGCGGCACGTTCTGGCGCTGAGCACCGATAAAGCTGTGAATCCGATCAACCTCTATGGCGCCACCAAGCTCTGCGCCGAGAAAATGTTTGTGCAGGCCAACGCGTATGCGGGCGCGCAGGATTCACGGTTCAGTTGTGCGCGCTACGGAAATGTCGTGGGCAGCCGGGGAAGCGTGATTCCTGTTTTTCAGGAGCAGAAACGTCGGGGCCGCATCACGCTGACCGATGCACGCATGACCCGCTTCTGGCTGACCCTGGAACAGGGAGTGCGGTTTGTGGTGAGCAGCATCGAGCAGATGCACGGCGGAGAGATTTTCGTGCCCAAGATTCCCAGCATGCGGCTGGTCGATTTGGCGGAGACGATTGCTCCGGGGTGCGAGATCGAGACCATTGGGATTCGTCCCGGAGAAAAGCTGCACGAAGTTCTGATTTCGGAAGACGAAGCGCGGAATACGCTGGAACTCGACGACCGCTATATCATTCAGCCATCGCATCCGTGGTGGCGGCGCGAGAGCTGGCCGCATGGGCGGCCGCTGCCGGAAGGATTCCGCTATGCCAGCGACACCAACGAACATTGGCTGACCAGCCGCGAATTACAGGAATTGATTTCGCCGGCTGCATCGCCGGCCACGTCGCCAGCCACATCTGAAGAACAGCCAGTTCCGGCCAGGGTTCCAGCCTGAGGTCGTCCGCATGAGCGCAACCCGATGAGTGCAACCACGGTCAGCCCGCAGACCCTTGCCATCCACGGTGGATCGCCCGTGCGGGCAAGCCTGCTTCCCTATGGTCGACAGTCGGTGGATGAAGCCGATATCGCGGCCGTGGTCGAGGTTCTGCGTTCAGATTGGCTCACGACAGGGCCCAAGGTTGCCGAATTTGAACAGGCCTTCGCAGCCCGCGTGGGAGCGGCACATGCCGTTAGTTTTACTTCGGGTACGGCCGCGTTGCATGCGGCAGCGTTTGCGGCTGGACTCAAAGCTGGTGACGAAGCGATTACCACCCCCATGACCTTCGCCGCCACGGCGAACTGCGTTTTGTATCAAGGCGCGGCTCCGGTGTTCGCCGACGTCAGCGCGGATACGCTCAATCTCGATCCTGAGCAGATCGAAAAGAAAATCTCGCCGAGGACGAAGGCGATTCTCCCAGTGGACTACGCGGGGCATCCAGCGGAACTGACGCCGATCATCGAG
>JBEKWZ010000605.1:0-3522 GCA_049512555.1 Candidatus Sulfotelmatobacter sp.
CAGGGTTTTCACCACTGGCGGGGGCGATAGATCGAGTTGTTTGGCGGGCGCCGCGGTCATTTCGGTTCTTCCTTCTTTTCTGGCTGTTCGGGCTTCTCGGGTTGCTCGTGCTGCTCGGCTTGTGATGTCGAATGGGCCTCGGGTGCGACCACGGGCAAGGTTGCGCCTGATCCGGGCTCGCGGAACTTTGGCGGCTCGGAGGGAACTGGCTGTCCTTCGGGCACGTCGGCTTTGGTGGCGTTCTGGCTCAGCTGCAGGGCGCGGACGTAGGCCACGATGTCCCAGCGATCCTGGGGCGGAATTTGTGAGGCGTAGTCGGGCATGATGCCGAAGCCTTCGGTGATGACGTCGAAGAAATATCCGACGGGAGCTTTTTGCAGGCGCACGATGTGGAACGACGGGGGCTTGCGGGCGAATCCGCGGGAGGGGACGAAGCCGTTGCCGTCTCCGATGCGCGAGTGGCAGGGGGCGCAGAAAATATTGAAGCGCTCGCGGCCGCGGGCAAGCACTTCTTTGGTCACCGGGAAGGGCATTACGTCGCCGGGGTTGTTGCCGATTTTTCCGGTGTAGAAGTAGGTGTCTTCGTGGAGTTGGCCGCGGGCTACTGTGCCTTCGACTGGGGGACGTTCGGAGCGCTGGTCGGCGTAGAAATCGCTGCGCGAGAGCGGGTTCTGGCGGGGCTGGACGTGCATGTCGATGCGGCAGGCGGTCGAGGCGGCGATCGCCAGCAGTGGTAGGAAGACCTTTGACCACAGGGGGCACTGAGGTCCACGGGGGAAAAACCGTTGTGCGGGCGTTTGTGGAATCCCACTCTTGCGCGCAGAACGCGCAAGAATGGGGCACCCGGCATTTGCGTATCGGCGGAGACGCAGCATTAGCTGGGCACCTCCGAGACTGAGCGTGGGGACAGCGCTTCAAGGAATTTGCGGGTGGCGGCGGGATCGTATTTTTTGTCGGTAGAGAACACGATCAGGAAGAAACGATCTTTTGAGGCTGACGAGAATCTTGGGACGTTGAACACCGGGTGGTAGGGCATGGGCAGGCCGTTGAGGGCGAGCATACCGAAGACGGCCGAGATGCCGGCGAACAGGATCGTCATTTCGAAGGTGATCACGATGAACGCCGGCCACGCGTGATAGGGCTTGCCGCCGATGTTCAGTGGATAGTCGACGGCGGCCATCCAATACTGCATGAGGTAACCGGTCAGGCCGCCGACGATGCCGCCGATGAGCACGACCAGGGGCACTTCGTTGAAGTGAAATCCGATTTCTTCGGCCAGACCTTCGATGGGGAACGGGCTGTAGGCGTCGATTTTGATGTAGCCAGCCTGGTGTGTGGCGTGCGCTGCATCGACCAATGCCTGAGCCGAATCGAATTCGGCCATGATGCCGTAGATGGGATCGCGCTTCATATTGTGAACCTCGACCGCGCGCTCTCAGGGGCTAAAGCCCGTCCAAGGGAAAAGGGCTCTATCGCAGCGCTGAAAGCGCTGCGCCACCCAAAACCGCTCCACCTAAAATCGCGCCTCCCGAAGCCGGGTCGTTCAGCAAAGCGCGTCATTCCTTCACCTCCGCTTCGGGCAGGAGGGTGCGCATTTCGAAAATCGAAATCGCGGGCAGGATGCGCAGGAACAGGAACATGAGCATGAGGAACATGCCGATGGTGCCGATGTAAGTCATCCAGTCCCAGCGCGTGGGGTAGTACATGCCCCAGGAAGAAGTGAGGAAATCGCGGTGCAGGCTGAGCACGACGATGACGAAACGTTCCAGCCACATGCCGACCAGGACTACGCCGGACACGAAGAACAACGCGATGGGACTGGTGCGCAGCTTCTTAATCCACAGCAATTGTGGGACGAAGATGTTGCAGATCAGAAGCGACCAGTAGGCGGGTGCGTAGGGGCCATGCAGGCGGTTCCAGAGGGTGAAAGCGTCGTAACGGTCGCCGCTGTACCATCCCATGAAAGCCTCGATACCGTAGCCGTAGGCGACGATGAGTCCGGTGGCGAGCATGACTTTTGCGGAGTTCTGCAGATGGCGCTCGGTGATGAAATCTTCGAGGCCGTAAATTTTGCGGATGGGGATGGCCAGCATCAGGACCATGGCGAAACCGGAGTAGATGGCGCCGGCGACGAAGTAGGGTGGAAAAATGGTGGTGTGCCATCCGGGGACGATGCCGACGGCGAAGTCGAAGCTGACGACCGTGTGGACCGAGAGCACCAGAGGCGTGGCCAATCCGGCGAGCAGGAGATACATGGTCTCGTAGCGGTGCCAGTGGCGGGCCGATCCGCGCCATCCCATGGAGAGCATGCCGTAGACAATTTTCAGCGCCTTGTTGTCGGTGCGGTCGCGCAGCGTGGCCAGGTCGGGGATGAGGCCGACGAACCAGAACAGCGCCGAAATGGTGGCGTAGGTGGAGACGGCGAACACGTCCCACATGAGCGGGCTGCGGAATTGCGGCCATACGCCCATGGTGTTGGGGATGGGAAAGAGCCAGTAGGCGAGCCAGGGACGGCCCACGTGAATCGCGGGGAATACGCCGGCGCAGGCGACGGCGAACAGCGTCATGGCTTCGGCGAAACGGTTGATGGAATTGCGCCAGCTTTGGCGGAGTAATAAGAGGATGGCGGAGATGAGGGTGCCGGCGTGGCCGATGCCGATCCACCAGACAAAGTTGACGATCTCAAAGCCCCAGCCGATGGGCGTGGTGTCGCCCCAGATGCCGATGCCTTTGAGGAAGAGGTATCCGGTGGCGTAGAGCAGCATCATGGTGAGCATGAAGAAGAGGCCGAAGCCGACGAACCATCCGTTGGAAGCGGGACGGGTCAGCACGATGGCGCTGATTTTTTCCGTGACCGTACCGAAGGTGTGGCCCGGTTCGATGACGGGAGCGCGCTCGAGTTCGGTGCTCGTTTTGTATTGCTCAGGCATGCGGCTTGCGAAATTCCTCGGGGGCTAAAGCCCCTTTTATCTCCCTCGGGTGACGCGGCGCTAAAGCGCCGCTCTTCCACGTTGCTGCCACTTACGCGGCCCTAAAGGGCCGCTCTTCCACGTTACGACTGCAGCTTTTCTCGGCTACGACTCCAGTTCGGGGTTTGGGTTTCTTACTTCTGCTAAGTATGTTGTTCGTGGACGCGTGTTCAGTTCACCTAACAGGCTGTAGTTTCGGGACTGCGCTTTTAGTTTTGACACTTTGCTGTTGGGGTCGTTGATGTTGCCGAAGACGATTGCGCCTGCGGGACAGGACTGCTGGCAGGCGGTCTGCAGTTCGGTGTCGTTGATCTTTCTATCTTCTTTCTCAGCGTCGATGCGGCGCTCGTTGATGCGCTGCACGCAGTAAGTACATTTTTCCATGACGCCGCGGCTGCGTACGCTGACGTCGGGATTGCGCATCATCTTATATTGCGGAGTGTCCCAGTCCTGGAAGAGCAGGAAGTTGAAGCGGCGCACTTTGTAGGGACAGTTGTTGGAGCAATAGCGCGTGCCCACGCAGCGGTTGTAGACCATGTCGTTCAGGCCTTCG
>JBEKWZ010000606.1:0-3515 GCA_049512555.1 Candidatus Sulfotelmatobacter sp.
GGGAGTGGTGCAGAATCTGAAGCCCTACGACACCATAAAACTGGTCGAGCCGCAGCAGGTG
Source organism: Candidatus Sulfotelmatobacter sp. (assembly GCA_049512555.1). Taxonomy (GTDB): domain Bacteria; phylum Acidobacteriota; class Terriglobia; order Terriglobales; family Acidobacteriaceae; genus Sulfotelmatobacter. The sequence continues at coordinate 62 of JBEKWZ010000606.1, forward strand.
CAGCGGGTGGGTGCAGACGGAAAGCCGGTGGTCGATGCCGCAGGCAAGCCGGTGATGGACACACAGACGACGCAGACCATCGCTCAGGGCCCTGTGGCTTCGCAGGAGGTTATCAAGCAATGGGGCACGAACGGCGGCGGTTTCTTCAATGCCAATAGCTCTCACCCCTTTGAAAATCCCACGCCGATCACAAACCTCTTTCAACTGTTTTCCATTTTTGCCATCGGCGCCGGGCTGACCTACACGCTCGGCCGCATGACGGGATCGCCCGCTCACGGATGGGCGGTATGGTCGGCGATGGCAATCCTGTTTCTTGCCGGCGTCACGGTTGCGTACTGGGCTGAGGCGCAAGGCAATCCGTTGTACCCGTCGACCATCGCGCAACACGCCACGACTTTGCAACCGGGCGGCAACATGGAGGGCAAAGAAACTCGCTTCGGCATCGCCAACTCCGCTCTGTTCGCCACGGTCACCACCGACGCCAGTTGCGGCGCCGTCAACGGCTGGCATGATTCCTTCACGCCGCTGGGCGGCATGGTTCCGCTGGTCAACATCATGCTCAGCGAAGTCATTTTTGGCGGCGTGGGTTCGGGCATGTACGGCATTCTCATCTATGTCGTTCTGGCCGTGTTCATCGCGGGCCTTATGGTTGGCCGCACGCCGGAATATTTGGGCAAGAAGATTGAAGCCTACGACGTAAAAATGGCAATGCTGGTCTCGCTGGTCTTCCCGCTGATCATTCTTTCACTGGCTGGAATCTCAGTGGTGAAAGGCTTCGGAACAGTCGGAATCCTGAATCCCGGTCCCCACGGCCTCAGCGAAATTCTCTACGCGTTTGTTTCTTCTGCCGGCAACAATGGTTCAGCCTTCGGAGGACTCACGGTCAACACGCCCTGGTATGACGCGGCCACGGGCATGACCACGCTGCTCGGCCGGTTCTTCATGATCATTCCCATGCTGGCCATCGCCGGTAACCTGGCGCAGAAAAAATATGTGCCGCCGTCGGTCGGTACATTTCCGGTCACGACGCCGCTGTTTACCATGCTGCTGATCAGCGTCATCCTCATTCTGGGCGCGCTCACCTTTTTCCCGGCGCTGAGTCTGGGACCGATTCTCGAGCACCTTCTGATGCACGTGGGAAAGACTTTCTAGGACGCTTCTTAGGAAACTTTTTAGGACACTATGGCAAGCCATCGCAAATCGGTTTGGGATTTAAACCTTGTTCGCAACGCTGCTTGGAGTTCTCTGCTCAAGCTGAGCCCTCGGAATATGATGGGCAACCCGGTCATGTTCGTGGTCGAAATCGGCAGCGTGATCACGACCGTTCTACTCATTCTCCATCCCCACGCGGCATTCAGCTTCAACCTGCAGATCACGTTGTGGCTGTGGTTCACAGTTTTGTTCGCAAACTTTGCCGAAGCCATGGCCGAGGGCCGCGGCAAGGCCCAGGCAGAAACGCTGCGCCGGGCCCGTTCGGAAACCGTTGCCAGGCGCATTGATTGCAACGGCAAAATCGAAGAAATTCCGAGCGCCAAGCTGCGCGCCGGCGACATGGTTTCCGTCACTGCCGGAGAACTCATCCCGGGCGACGGAGAAATCGTCGAAGGCGTAGCTTCGGTCGACGAATCGGCCATCACCGGCGAGTCTGCCCCTGTGATTCGCGAGGCTGGCGGCGATCGTTCGGCCGTCACAGGCGGCACACGCGTTCTGAGCGATTTCATCAAAGTTAAAATCACGTCGAACCCAGGCGAGACCTTTCTCGACCGCATGATCGCGCTGGTGGAGGGCGCTTCGCGGCAGAAGACTCCCAACGAAATCGCCCTGAACATTCTGCTCGCCGGCTTGACCATCATCTTCCTGCTGGCCGTAGTAACGCTGCAGCCGTTTGCCGTCTATTCGGGATCGCCCCAGACCGTATTCGTACTCGTCTCGTTGCTCGTCTGCCTCATTCCGACCACCATTGGCGGCCTGTTGTCGGCGATCGGCATTGCTGGCATGGACCGCCTGGTGCAACACAATGTGCTAGCGATGTCGGGCCGCGCGGTCGAAGCCGCCGGAGACGTGAACACGTTGCTGCTCGACAAAACCGGCACGATTACTTTCGGCAACCGCCAGGCCACAGAATTTCTGCCCGCGCCGGGAGTCACCGAAGCCGAAATGGCCGACGCCGCGCAGCTTTCCTCGCTGGCCGACGAAACTCCCGAGGGTCGTTCGATCGTTGTGCTGGCCAAAGAAAAATACAAACTCCGCGGCCGCGACTTCGCAGCCCACGAAGCGGAATTCATCCCCTTTACCGCGCAGACGCGCATGTCCGGCGTCAATCTCGACGGCCGCCAGATTCGCAAAGGCGCTGCCGAATCCATCGCGCACTATCTCGAGCAGAACGGTTCGTCCATGCCCCAGGAAGTGCGCGCCACCGTCGAGCGCATCGCATCGTCCGGCGGCACACCACTCGTCGTCTCGGAGAATCGCCGCGCCATGGGCGTGATTCTCCTGAAAGACGTAGTCAAAGGAGGAATCCGCGACCGCTTCGCTCAGCTGCGCGCCATGGGCATTCGCACCGTGATGATCACCGGCGACAATCCGCTCACGGCCGCCGCGATTGCCCGCGAAGCCGGCGTCGACGACTTCCTTGCCCAGGCTACGCCCGAAGATAAACTGAAGCTGATCCGCAGCGAGCAGGCCGGCGGCAAACTCGTCGCCATGACCGGCGACGGCACCAATGACGCTCCCGCGCTGGCGCAGGCCGATGTCGGCGTCGCCATGAATACCGGCACTCAAGCCGCCAAAGAAGCTGGCAACATGGTCGACCTCGACTCCAATCCCACCAAGCTGATCGAAGTCGTTGAAATCGGAAAGCAATTGCTGATGACCCGGGGCGCGCTTACTACTTTTTCGATCGCCAATGACGTGGCCAAATATTTCGCCATTATCCCCGCCATGTTTGCGGTCACGTTCCCGGTGTTGAACGCGCTGAACATCATGCATCTGAAAACACCGCAATCGGCGGTGCTCTCGGCGGTCATCTTCAACGCGCTGATCATCATTGCGCTGATTCCGCTGGCTCTGCGCGGCGTCAAATACCGCGCCATGAACGCCGAAGCCTTGCTGCGCCGCAACCTGTTTATCTACGGAGTCGGCGGATTGATCGCGCCTTTCGTCGGCATCAAGCTGATCGACGTGCTCATCACAGCAGCCGGACTGGCCTGAGGATTCTAATGAAAAAACATCTCATCACCGCATTCCTGATGACCATCGCGACCACGATTCTGCTGGGCGTGCTTTATCCGCTGCTGATCACCGCGCTGGCGCAGGTCCTCTTCAAAGACAAAGCGAACGGCCAACTCATTACTCGCAACGGAGAAGCTGTTGGCTCCCGCATCATCGCCCAGCCGTTCACGTCAGCGAAGTACTTCCACCCCCGCCCATCGGCCGCCGGCAACAACGGATACGA
>JBEKWZ010000607.1:0-3509 GCA_049512555.1 Candidatus Sulfotelmatobacter sp.
CACTGAGGACAATCAACTGGGCGCCGGGGACGGGCTGCGTGGTGTCCAGTTGCTGCAGGAAGATGTCGGCGGGAGGACAGCTCGAGCAGCCTTCGGAAGTGAAAAGCTCGACGAGGACAGGATGAGCGTCTGCGCTTGCGGCGGGAGTGGCGGAAATCTTTTGGGCTTGCGATGCTTGCGCGTTGGTGGCAGGCGAGACGAGGCTGCAGATCAGAAGCGCGAATGCGGGCGAGAGCGCTGAGCAGCGGCGCGACATAAACGAGATTCTACCATCGGCTGGTTACGGGCTGAGTTGAAAAAAAAGCCTTGGCAGCGAAGAGCTTTCGGAAACGCGGACATTCTTTCAGCGCTGTTCTGATTCGGACGCTGATCCGGCTTCGGTCGTGTTCAGAATTTTGAGTTTTTCTTCTGCGCCGGAGCTTCCCGGGGCGGACGACAGATACGCGTGCTTCTGGTCGATGCGAACCGTGAGGGTGTCGCCCAGTGCGATCTCCTTGTCTTCCAGCGCACACGGTTTGGTGGAACACTCCAGTTGGTAGATCTTGCCCGCAGTTTGGATGCGAAGAACGTGCACCCACTGCGGTTTGCTGCCACCCATTACAACCATGCCGCCGCCGGCAGGAGCCCCGGCTGCGGGAACGCCCATCACGGGCGCGACTGGGATTGCCGTTATCGGCGGGCCACCTGTAACGGGAACGCCCGTGACCACGCCACCTGCGGCGGGCGCGGTTGGTATGACGATGACAGGCGCGCCACCGGTGACTGGAATGGCCGTGACTGGCGCCGTCGACATGAGGGGTGCCGTCGCACCGGCAGTGGTCACGCCGGGCGCGACTGGAGCGCCGGGAGTCGTGGACCATCCGACCCCATGTTGGCCTTTCACATGAAGTCCGGTGCCAATCACGATGGCGGCTTCACGGGCCGTGGTCGAGCCCTTGTCGTGTCCAGCAGAAGCCGTGGCAGGAGCATTCGCAGCAGGGGCATTCGCAGGAGGAGCAGCGGCCGGCAGCGGCGGGATGATTTTCAGTTCGGTCGTGAGAATACGGAGCTTTTCTTCCGTCCCTTCGGCAATGGGAGGCATGTAGGCCCAGTCGCCATCGATTCGAAAATGGACCGTGTCGCCAGTCGCGATGGGCTTATCGCCGATTTTGCACTCCGGCTCGCCAAACTGGATGGCCTTTACCTTGGTGCACATCAGCAGATAAATATTCTTGTCGGTCGCGACTTGATAGAAGTGTCCGTGCTTGGAGATCGCAGAGAGCACGCTGCCGCTCTCGGCGTACTGCGGAGCAGGCTTGTCGTCTGCCAAAGATGAGGCTGCTAAAAATAGGACGACACCGGAAGTAATCGACGCGAGTAAAGCGATTCCGACCAGGAGAGATTTCAGTTGGGCGCGGGACATGCCGGACCTCCGTGCAGGATTGTACTATCGTCGGGTTGGGCCGCCAGCATTTTCCCTTCCGGGGGACGGAACTCAGGAAAGTGCCGGTCTTACGTCCCGGGTTTCGCTTCTTCTCCGATCCTATGGAGCCGGACATGGATAGCCTTTTTTCAGCGCCGCCTTCACCGGGCCATTTTTCGGTTCGGTCAGTTGCGGTGGACCTTCGCGCAATCCCGTGACAATCGCGCGAATCAGATCCGGCACATGGCCATCGGGTGGAAGACAGATGCTCAAATAATCCTTATCTGGCCCTTCATAAGAACGCGGTGGCCTTCTCTCTTTTTTGGCAGTCATCTCCTCGAAACGCGCGTACATATGCACTTCGGCAATGCGCTCCTGGAGCGCCTGAGCCCACCCCAGGCACCATCCAAACTTGATGACGTTTGCGGAGGCAACCTGCGTTGGGTGGGTATCCAGCTGATTCAAGGTTTCGCCGCAAGCATCCAACAGGTCGCTCACCGTTACCGGCATCCGAAATCCGGAACTCGCTTTCGGCTGTTGGGGCTGAGTTTCTTGCTGCGCGTACGCAGGAACTAGCGCGCTGCACAGCATGATCAGGGCAAGAATGCGAGCCGCTATCCTCACGGTGCCTCCTGGGCTGGGGAGATTCTACGCTGGCCGGGGGAGTCCAAGGGATCGTTCCGTCTGTCCCCAGTTTTGGTCACCTGTTCATGAGTGCACAAAACCAAATGGCTCCGGGTATCCGGAGCCATCAAGAAAACGTGGTGTTACGGCACTCTGTCCAACTTCAGTATTGGTCAGAGGGAGCGCTAAGTCAAGTTACTTGTGGAGAGATTATCTCTGCATTTTCTCCCCAGTGAACTACTTCTCCACAGGCTAAGAGAATGGACCCGGCGGGATTCGAACCCGCATCTGCGACTTGGACAGAGTGCTATGTTGCCGTTACACCACGGGCCCTGAGTGGAGTCTGGGCTAGGGCGTGTACGATGGCAAGAGTTGAGCCGAAACTATTGTGAACGGTGGACCGAATAGGGACGAAAGCTCGAGTTGCAGCCGCCCAAAATCCGGGTTCCGCCTCTCCCGCGTTGAATCTGCAATTACCAGCCCCGGGTTTGCAGCATGTGGGCTTCGTCTAATCCGGAGACGGCCAAGCCTTTCATCGCGCCTTGCAGGTCTTCGCTGACTTCAAGTAATACTTTAGGGTCATTGAAATGAGTCGCGGCTTTCACGATCGCTCTCGCGCGCTTCTCGGCTTCGACAGGATCGGCGAAGGTCGTGCTGTCTTTCATGAAGATGCCGCTGCCGACGAACACGGCTTCGGCTCCTAGCTGCATCACCAGGCTCGCATCGGCGGGCGTCGCGATTCCTCCGGCGCTGAAATTTGGGACCGGCAGCTTCCCTGCTTTGGCGACGATTCTGATCAACTCGTACGGGGCCTGGTGCTCTTTGGCCTTGGCGTAGAGTTCCTCTTCGCCGAGGACGGTGAGGATTCTCATTTCCTGCACGATCTGGCGGATGTGCTTGACGGCGTGGACTACGTCGCCGGTGCCGGCTTCGCCCTTGGTGCGGATCATGGCGGCGCCTTCGGCGATGCGGCGCAGGGCTTCGCCCAGATTGCGGGCGCCGCAGACGAAGGGGACTTTGAAGGCGTGCTTGTCGACGTGGTGCGCCTCGTCGGCGGGGGTGAGGACTTCGGATTCGTCGATGTAGTCGACGCCGAGTTCTTGAAGTATTTGGGCTTCGGCAAAATGTCCGATGCGGCACTTGGCCATGACCGGGATGGAGACGGCGGCCATGATTTCGCGGATGATCTTGGGCGAGGCCATCCGGGCGACTCCGCCTTCGGCGCGGATTTGCGCGGGGACGCGCTCGAGAGCCATGACGGCTACGGCGCCGGCGCGTTCGGCGATCTCGGCTTGTGCGGCGGTGGTGACGTCCATGATGACGCCGCCTTTGAGCATTTCGGCGAGGCCGGTTTTGAGACGGAGGCTGGTGCTGCTGCCATTATTCTGGGACATGGTTTTGAACCCGTGGATACCTTTTCGCGAACGCGAAGAATGGGCGCGGCGCGCCTTGATCTATTCTACAACGTGGAGTGGCCCGACGC
>JBEKWZ010000608.1:0-3506 GCA_049512555.1 Candidatus Sulfotelmatobacter sp.
GACGGCCACCCGCAGAGGTGCAAAGGGAAATTCAGCCGCCGGCCAGAACAGCAGGTCGGCGTAAAAAGGATAAGGGAATATCCGGCGGTCGATGGGATCGCTCGGCCGGTTCGGATCGAGAGGCCGGCCGTACAGCCCGGTCTGGATTTCCCGCGTCATTTCCGCGCTGTAAGGATCGCGCCCGTGGCGCAGCCATTCCTGAGAAGTGAGCCATACCTGGTAGAAGTCGTTGACGAATGAATAGCCGTTTCCCAGACCCTCGGCGGCCAGCGCCGTCGCGGCGCGAGGCAGGAATAGTTCCTGGTGATAGTAGATCATCGACCCTGCGCCAATCAGAGCAAGGCAGAGTGCAAGGCTGGACGAGAACGAGCGCCGACCGGATTGAGATGCAGGCATCAACAGGTAGTTGAGCGAGATTAGAGCACGCGATGAGAGTCCGTGCAAGGACAGAGCCACGCCTCTGAGCCTATGCCGTATCGAGTGCGCCGCACATGCCGCCGCCTCGTAACCGCTAGCTCGATGTGAACAGGTGCCCGAGCTTTTCCTTCTTGGTCCTGAGATATTCTTCGGCGTGCGGGCTGGGAGTGACTTCGCACGGGACGCGCTCCACCACTTGCACTCCGGCACGTTCCAGCGCTTCAACTTTTTCGGGATTGTTTGAAAGCAGACGCACGCGCGTGACTCCCAGCGCCTTCAGAATCTCGGCCGGAAGGGTGAAGGCGCGGTAGTCGTTTTTGAAGCCCAGCCGTTCGTTGGCTTCGACAGTGTCGAGGCCGGAATCCTGCAATTCGTAGGCTTGTAACTTGGCCATCAGGCCGATGCCGCGCCCTTCCTGCTGCTCGTAGATCAGGATGCCCGCGCCCTCGTCGGCCATCATCGACAGCGACAACTCAAGCTGCTGACGGCAATCGCAGCGCAGCGAATGAAAAACGTCTCCGGTCAGGCACTGCGAATGAATGCGCACCAAGGCCGGCGCGGATTTGACATCGCCCATTACCAGAGCGACAGCTTCTTCCACGCGGCGAGCGCCGTCGGAGCCAAAGTTTCCGCGAAAGCCGTAGATGCGGAACTTGCCCCAACGAGTCGGAAAATCGGCTGACGCGACCTGCTGGATTTCGTTTTCGCTCACACCCTCATTATAGCGGGCGCGGTGGCGCGGGCGCCGTTCTGAGGATGGAGGATCAAGAAATAAAGATCAAAGAAAAGGGCCGTCAACCCAACGGCCCATCCGGTTCAATTCCGAAAACTAGATCACATCGCGCAGAGTTCTAGTCTCCAGTACAACCGTATTGTTGCTGGCCTGCCCAATGGCATAGAGCAGATCCACCGATTGGGAATCCAGGCCAAGGGTTGAAGCAGCCAGAGTAGTAGTGCCCTGATTGATTTCAACCGTGTAATCGCCAGACGGAAGAGTGACATCCAGCAACGCTCCCGGCTTGACCGCGTAGACATACAACTTCTTCGTGGCAGTGTTTTCCAGGATGACCTGGACCGCCGGGGAGTTCGCTCCGAGCGCAAACAGCAGTCGGCCCGTGTTGGCCACCACTGGCGTGAGGTTGTTGGTGAAGGTCAAGAGTTTGGGAGTGCCGTCGTCGTTCAGGGTCAGAACCGCGGAGTAATCAGTCTTCGCGTCGATGTCGACCGACTGGTCAATCAACGGAGCTTTGCTGCACGGCGCCAGCGAGTCGGCGATGCTGACTTTCACGTTATAGGTTCCGGGAAGAAACGTGAGTGGGCCAGTGATCGATCCGAAGGCCAAGCCATGCACATAGCAAACTTCGTCGTTCAACAGAATGTCCACGGGAAATGCGGGGTCAGTGGCAGCGGCGTAGTTCCGTCCCGCAATTCCCTGAACGATATACATGGAAGATGCATGCGCCCCGGTGACCAAGGCAGCGCACAGCAGGGCCAGTGCGAGGGTATAGCGAAGGGGAGTTGTCATAAAAGTTTTCTCCAAAGATAAGTGGGGTGGCTATTGGCCCAATAGCCAGCATTAACGGTAATGAGCGCCGCTCACAGATTGCTTGCCCGGGAATGTCGAGCCTGTTTTCTGCTCTCGCTTCGTTTGAACCCAGCCCTGTCATGGAAGTTCTCTCGCGTTGTAAAAATTTGTTACAGCGCAGCATCACAAACGCAGGATGTGCTTACGAAGCAAAAATTAACTCTGAAAAGACGAAGTTGGCGGGAATTCGGAAATTTGGATTCAGCCTGAAATCGAACCGCTTCGACTCAACCGCGCGCCTTGAAGGGGAAGATGGCGTCTTGTTTGGAGGGAATCGGCGCGCCGTTGCGTGTGGCCGGATGAAAGTGCCAATTCTCCAGCGCCGCCAGGCATTTGTTGTCGATGTCGGTGCCGAGGCTGTGCAGCACGGTCTTGCGGACAATTTCGCCGCGCTCGTCGATGGTGATTTCGATGACCTCGTTGCCGCCGTAATCGGGCAGCTGCCACGGGTAGACCACGGGATCGGAAGTCTCGATCGGCAAAGCCGGACGAACCTCATCGCCAAACAGAGGGCCATAGAGCGACCCGTAAGTAGGACCTGCTTGCGCTCCGTGGCCTTGGGCGGAAAGGGTCTGAGTTTTGGAATCGTCCTCAGCGCTGCTACGGGCCAGCGGATTCTTGGGAGCCTCGGATTTTGCAGTTTGAGCGGATGACTTCCACGTCAGCTTGTTGTGGCTGAGTCGCTGGTGGCGGTAACGCTGGGTCGCGCTGTCGGAGGAACTCTGACTGCTGTCGTCGGGCGACTTGGTGGGCCAGTAGATCCGCGTCACGGACTTGCCGTTCTGTCCTGACGCTACTGATGACACCGAGATCAGCTGCGGTTCGGGGGCGTGCAGCAGCCACACCAGCAACACTGCATGGCATGCGAGCGAACTGATGCGGAGCCGGCGCCCGGTCACGGAATTCAGTTGCGCAAACATCGGAGGCCCCCTGCGACAGGCGGCGTAGGCCGCAACTCAGTGTTAGTTAGACGTAAATCAGGGTATTTCGTCAAGGGAATTTCTGGGCTGGTACTGTTGCAGTTTGAGAACTGCAACAGTGCCTCAGGGCAGTGTGTGCAACAGGAACCAGTGGTAATAACTGCGAAGGCGGACCGTCTGGATGGTCCCTCCGGTTGGTGCCGACTCCGGATCGCTGATAAAATAATCGGGCAGCACAACCCACCCGCACGGGGCTATAGCTCAGCTGGGAGAGCGCATCGTTCGCAACGATGAGGTCGTCGGTTCGATCCCGACTAGCTCCACCAAATTCCGACAACGGTATTCGCCGGGGAAAAAGTTCTACAATCGGGCTCGGTCACTTGAACGAGCCCCAGCGGAACCTCGCTTTTTGCTGGCCGCGGGTTCAGGACAGGAGGGTCCATGTCGCCCCTGGATAAGTCCACGCGCAGAGAGTTCATGGCGATTACTTCCACGGCGGCATTGGGTGCAGCCGTGCCCGTGTCTGGTGCCGAGGTCGCGGCGCCGGTCTCGAACCCTGATTCGGTTGCCAGTGCGGAGAGTCC
>JBEKWZ010000609.1:0-3491 GCA_049512555.1 Candidatus Sulfotelmatobacter sp.
ATCGTCATCGGAATCGGCGATATCGCGATCCGCCGCGTTATTCCCGCGATCGAGGCCGAACCACGCAGCCGCCTCTACGGCCTGGTGACGCGCGATCCAGCGAAAGCGGCTCCCTACGGCGTGCGCGCGTGGGCGACGCTTGATGAAGCTCTCGTCGACCCAGATGTGAACGCGGTCTATGTGGGCACGCCGGTTTTTCTGCACGCGCCGCAGACCATCCAGTCGCTGAGCGCGGGCAAGCACGTGATTTGCGAGAAGCCTATGGCCATGAACGAGGCCGAGGCCCGCGCCATGCTGCAGGCTGCGGACGAGAGCGGCAGGACTTTCGGGGTGGCTTACTATCGTCGTTCGTATCCGAAGGTGCAGCGCGCCAAACAGCTGCTCGCAGGGGGCGCCATCGGCAGGCCCGTACTCGCCGAACTCACCTGCCACAATTGGTTCGATGGCACGGGCAGCCGCAGTTGGCTGGTCGATCCCGCGAAAGCCGGGGGCGGGCCGCTGTTCGACATTGCCTCGCACCGCATCGACGTCCTGAACTTTGTTTTCGGCCAGCCGCTGCGCGTCAGCGGCCAGCTCTCGAATGTGGTGCATCACTACGCGGTGGAAGACAACGCCACCGTGATGATTGAATACGCGGGCGGAGTGCGCGGCATCGTTGACGTTCGCTGGCACTCGAAGATCAACCGCGACGAATGCCGCATTCGTGGAACTGATGGCGAGATGGAATTATCTCCGCTGAACGGCCCCGACCTAGTCTATCCCGGAGGCCGCGAGACTCTTCCGGCTGACGCCAACCTGCACTATCCCATGCTGGAGAATTTTGTTGATGCCGTGGAGGGCAAAGCCCCGCTGCTGGCCAGCGGAGCGTCATCGTTCTGGACGGACTGGGTTACGGAACGAGCCCGGAGCGCTAGCTCCATCGGCTGAGTCGAGAAGACCGACGCCCTCAGCGGCTAAAGCCGCATCTTGATTGGCTCGGGGTGGCACGGCTGAAGCCATGCCCTTCCCAAAAGCCTCAGGCGTAGATTCTCGTCATTTCCCGTATTCGTTCTTCACCACCTCGCCGCCTTTCATCACGAACTTCACGTGCTCCAGGGTGGTCACGTCCTTCGACGGATCGCCATCCACCGCGACGATGTCTGCCCACGCACCCGGCTCTAAGCTGCCGACCTTGCCTGACCATCCCAGCAGATCCGCGGCGTTCACGGTCGCGGCTTGAATCGCCTGCAGCGGCGTCAGGCCGAGCTTCACCATCACGGCGAATTCGTGTGCGTTCAGGCCGTGCGGATAAACCGCGGCATCGGTGCCGAAAGCCACCTTCACTCCGCTGGCAAAAGCGTGCGCAATGTTCTTGCGCGCGATCGGCATGACTGCCTTCGCCTTGGACAGATAGAAATCAGGGATGTGAATTCGTTCCGCGTTTTCGAGGAACCAGTCACCGAGGTAAAGCGTCGGAACAAGATAAGTGCCATTCTTTTTCATCTCCGCTATTGCTGCGTCATCGATGTAGGAACCGTGCTCGATGGAATCGACACCCGCTTCTGACGCCCACAAAATTCCCTGCGCTCCATGCGCGTGGGCGGCAACTTTTCGTCCCAGGCGGTGCGCGTCGGCCACGATGGCCTTCATCTCCTCCAGCGTGTACTGCGACGCCTGCGGGTCGTCGCCTTTGGAGAGTACGCCGCCGGTCGCGCAGATTTTGATGAGATCGGAACCGTACTTGATGTTTTCGCGAACCTTGTGCTGCACAGCGGCAATACCGTCGGCCACGCCATCGCCGACCGCGTGATACTCGTAGGGCAGCAGGTTGTTGTCGCAGTGGCCGCCGGTGATGCCCAGGGCCGGCCCGCTCACCAGCATTCGCGGCCCAGGCACGTCACCAGCGTTAATGGCGTCGCGCAGAGCAACATCGCTGAATCCGTCGGCGCCCACATTGCGCACTGTAGTGAACCCGGCCAGCAGCGTGAGCCGAGCATTCTTGGCGCCGGTGAGGGTCTGGCGCTCGACGGAAATGCCCAGCTCCTGGTAGCCGAAGTTGGGATCCATGGTGAGGTGGGTGTGCGCGTCAATCAATCCCGGCAGCAGGGTTGCGTTGGGCAGTTCGATGCGCAGCGCGCCAGCGGGTACTTTCACTTCGGCGGCGGCACCAGTGCTGATAATTCGTCCATCTTCGATGACCAGCGTATGGTCGGCGAGCAGCTTGCCGGACCTTACATCGAGCACATGCCCCGCGTGAACCGCAACGTCCCGCGAAGCTTGCGCAATCCCCTGCGTCCCCAGACAACACATTCCCACGCAACACAAGGCAACTGCCACCACAGCAGTGCAGATCTTCCTCATCAATTTCCCTTTCCCCGGATTGTTTTCCCCAGATTGTTGAATTGAAACCGCGACTCATCGCGAGCGACCTGTTGCGCCGGCGGGCCGAGACCCCGTGCTCCGCGCGGCGTGGGCCGCGAAGATGAATATCAGGAACGGTAGCAGATGATCAAGTAGGTGGCAGAGCAGCCGTTCAGAGCTTGCCCTGAGCCTGTCGAAGGGGCCGCGTAAAAGGCCGGAGAGGCTGGGGCTTTATCCCTGACGAACTGTGCCTTAGCCCCCGGGCCCGTCGTTGGAAACGTATTGCTCGAGCGAATCCAGTTCGTGGCTCAGGTCGTCCACACGCCACTCCAGAAGATTGCGGATGGAAAGAATTCCCAGCAGCTTGCCGTTGTCATCGGCTACCGGCAAATGGCGGAAGTGGCGTTCCAGCATGATGCTCAGGGCCTCGCCGGCGTGCGTACTGCGTGTAGCCATCTCGACCGGAGTGGTCATCAGATCGCGCACCGAAGTCGTTCTCGGATCGACGTGGCTGAGCGCCATTTTTCGCAAGACATCGCGCTCGGTAAAAATTCCCGCCACGCGGTACTCGCTGTCGACCACGGCTACGGCTCCCACGTGGTGGTCGAGCATCTTATGAATGGCGTCGGCCACGGTGGCTTCAATCCCCACTGCGGCAATTTCCCGGTCACAAAGCTCGAGCACGCTCATAGATATCTCCTCCGCTCCGATCGCCTGAATTCAACCGTGCAAACTGACCGTGCAAACTGGATTGACGCATTATGATCTCGCTGCAACGCTTGTCAAGGAAATTTGCAACAAATTGTGCTCTCCCGAATCGGAATTCACTCATTTCGGTTGTGTGCGTAAGATGATCTGGCGGGAGGGGGAGTCATGCAAGTACGCGTGGCGGAGATCCGGGATGCGGAAGCGATCGTCACTGTAATCAACGTAGCGTTTCGGCTGGCGGAAGGCTTCCTGTTGGATCGCGATCGCATTGACCTGGAGACGGTACAAGGACTCTTCCAGAAGGGAACGTTCCTGGTTGCGGAGGACAGTTCTCTGTGTGGCTGCGTTTATGTCGAACCTAGGGCAGGAAAACCAGGGTCCGCCGATCGTTCCTACCTTGGGCTGCTGGCAGTCAATCCACGACTCCAGAAATCTGGTCTCGG
>JBEKWZ010000610.1:0-3487 GCA_049512555.1 Candidatus Sulfotelmatobacter sp.
CTCGCTCCAGACTCTTGCGGCGCGGGTCTGCTTGCCCCGAATCTTGTCCTTCGAGTTGCGCCAGAGTCTGAGCGGCGTAGGCGGTTAGCAGCAGGGCATCCTTGTCATTCTTGTCCCAACGGCCGCGCCACGATCCATCCGGAGCCTGCTGCTGCAGGATCCATTGCTCTGCTGCCATTGCAACACGATCGTCCACCGTCGTCACTTTCGCGGCGCGATGCAGAAAGTCCAGAGCATAGGTCGTCAGGGCTAAGTCTGCAGCCTCGCCATGCCCCCAGTAGGAAAATCCTCCTGACTCGGCCTGGTATCGCAGCAAGCGTTCGTATCCGGCTGCAAGGTATCGTTGCGCCTTCAAGGCAATCGCGGGCTTCTGGTCGCTCTTGGCGTAGACCTCTGCCACCAGCAGACTCGGATAAGTCGACGAGATCGTCTGCTCACCGCATCCATGCGGTTTCTCCAATCCTGCCTCCAGATTTTCCACCACGTGAGCCAGCAGGTTCGGATAGATCTTCACTCTCGCCCTTATCGAATTGGCGATCACATCATCGGGAAGGGTCACAGTAAGCGCGCCCGTCTGATCCAGAATTCCCGCGGCGGTCACCGAAAGCGGACGGCCAAAGGGATGCACATCCACGGGCTTCTGCGCTGCATCGCCAATTTCTGAATTTGCAGCCGTAACCTGCTGCTTGCCATCACTCACCGCAGACACGGCGCGATAACGAAACACAGCCCGTGCTGAATCTCCGGCCGCAATGTTCACTGGCACTTCCGCCGGACCGAGCAGCGTGAACCACGGTTCCGGCTTGATGGACGCCTTCAGCGTCTGTGCGCGGTCGAGATAATTCCGCAAAACGAGGGGATACGAGATTTCATCTCCTTGGGTGAGGATGCGGGGAGGATCATGCTCGACGAAAAACGGTTGAAAGGCCCGCAGGTCCTGTTCCGCACGGCCCAACTCACCGGTCTTGGTTGAGCCGACGGCGGTCAGTTTCCAGGTTGTGATGTTGTCGGCCAACTTGAAGTTGAGCTTCGCGTGCCCGCGGCGATCGGTGACCAGTGCCGGCTCCCAAAGCATGGTTTCGGGAAAATCCTCACGCAAACGGGGCGTGACCATAGAGCCGGACTTGGCGGGAGCGCTCAAAGCTCCGGGCGCAATGGCGACGAGGTTCCGCAGGCTGCTAACCGATGACACCGAAGACGATGTTGTTTCCACGGTTGGGGCGCTGGCCGACACCTCGACGACCTCACTCGATGCGCCCACCGAGAGCTCGAAGCTCACCTCCGTCACGTTGGTCGCCTGGACCAGTACTGCCCTCACTTCAAGTGCCTTGAAGCCCCGCGAATACGCGCGTATGTCATAGACTCCGGGTGGCAGATCTTTCAGTTCGAAACGGCCCGCGGAGTCGGTTGTGGCGGAATGCTTCTGTTCAGTGCCCTCAAGCGTCGCCTCGACCTCGGCGTTGACGATGACCGCGCCGGTTGGGTCCACTACAGTTCCGGCTATCGCTCCGGTGTTCTCGGCCAGACTCATCCCCGGCGGAGCGGGTCGCGGCGCAGTGTCATTCGCACTCTGCCGGGAAACGAGAATCGAATAGTTCGCCACCTGGAAATCGTCGGGCGTGTTGGGCTTCCCATCCGGTCCGGCACTCATTACGTTCACAACCTGACGGATCAGGGTCACTGGCTCGTCCATGCGCTCGCCGGACTGGTTAGTCCGCTGAATTCTTATGCGGTCACTGTACTCGGCCGCACGCTGGAAAACCGTGTAGTAAGGATGTCCCCATGGATCGTGCAATTCATCGAGGTCAACACCCGCTTCCCGCAGTATCTTCTTAAAGCCCGCCTCGTCGTTCGGATACGCCCCGCCAGCATTGAGGTGCGCAGTGAGAACCTTGTTCATGTTGGCCCGCGACTGCACAAAATAATCGACGGCATCGCGCCAGACCAGAGTGCCGTTGCTACCTTTCTGCTCTGGATTCTCTCCGTGGCTATAAATCTCGGTCACGTAGTACGACCCTAAGACCAGGAAGCGTGCCTCATACGGCTTGCCCCACGGGTCGTTTATCGCCTTGAAGTCCACGCCCCGCTTCAGCAATTCCGTTTGGAGGGTATCGAGGTTGCGGATGAATCGCCCCTCTTTTTCCATCAGCTCGTGACTGGCGCTTGCGATCAGCTTGCTGTAATAGGCGAAATACTGCCTCAAACTCCGATGAGCCGTGAAATCGTCCTTGGTTCCGAAACGCTTGTCCGGCCCGGCGGAGGTCACGTTCAGAATCTGCTGCGCGTTCTGGAAACTCAGTTCGTAGTGATAAGGCGTTCCCCACGGATCTCGCAGAGCCTGCACGTCCACGTTCTCTTCTTTACCCACCGCCTCCAGTTCCGAAATGTTGTGAGGCTGCTTTCCACTTTCGTTCCACTGGTTCAGTCCCGCCTCCACCGGCTCAAACTGCTTGCTGAGGATCTTGGCGAACACCCCTTCCGGTCCCAGTGGAGACTGGTCTTCCAGCATCTCCAGGCTTTCTTGAGAGCTCGACTGCAAGATGTATTCCGCAACCAGGTCGAGATCCGGTGATATCGGCTGGGTCAGATCGATGCGATCCAGATCATTTCGCGAGATACCGCCAAAGCTGGAATCATTACTCGATGACCACAGCGACCAGTTCCACCAGTTCCAGTTATTCCGCTGCCCAAAATCGGAGTCTGTCTGCGCTCGCTCTTCCACGGCCTGATCCACGATCTTGATCCCCAGTGCACTCTCCGTTCCGGTTTTGTCTGCAGATCGCACTGTGAAGTGCGCGGTGGCATCCTCGCCAGGCCGGTGCTCGTTCTTGTCCAATTGAATGGCCATTTCAAGCTGGCGATTCTTTGGATACAGAACTGTCCGCAATCCTTCCAGCGCCACGTACGGACTCCATTCCTCCTCCAGGGAGATAGCAAAGACCGTGACTTCATCGGTGAAGCGTGGATCGTATGGAAACGAGGTGAAGCCACGTCCATTCCGCAGCATGACTTGCTGGCTCGCCAGCACGACCCCCTCCCTTACAAGTTGCACCACCAGTCGCAGAGCAGGCCGCGTGCTGCGCAGCGTCACCTCGATTGGATCGCCAGGTTTATAGATTGCATGGGAAGGCGTAACCTCGACGCCCCCCAAATCATCGTCGCTGCTGGAGATATGCTGTTTCTCACTGCCTTCGAGCCCCTTCGTATCGCGGGCTTCGACCAGCAAGGAGTCTCGATTTTCGTCCTCTGGGATGCTCAGTTCGCTAACTTTTGCCAGCCCATACTTGTTGGTCTCCACGGTGCGCAGGGACTGTTTATTCTGATTTTTATCGTCATTCGAATCATCGTACAAACTTAGTTGAACCTTGCAGCGAGCTGGCCGCCCGTCAGCGTAGAACGTCGACACAAAGAACGTTGGCGGCATCTTCGGATTTCGCCATGGCTCCGAACTCACATAGACGTGAATCGGATTCTTCGTGACGCGCAG
>JBEKWZ010000611.1:0-3486 GCA_049512555.1 Candidatus Sulfotelmatobacter sp.
CTCAGCAACCCGGCGACAGGCTTTTCCAGAACCGCCCAGACGAATGACCAGGGGATATACCAGTTCCTCGAAGTCCCTCCATCGACGTATGTCATTGAGGTGAGTGCGGCCGGTTTCGCCACGACCAAGCGCGACAACGTCCCGCTGCAGGTGAGCAGCCCGGCCACGGTGAACCTGGTTCTGCAGGTGCAGGTGGCTCCGTGATTGTGGATGTCAGCGGCGAAGCGCCCATGGTCAACACCCAGGATGCGACCTTGGGCAATAATTTTAATGCGCGCCAGCTGATCGACCTGCCCTCGGAGGGTCGCGATCCGGCCGCCATTCTGAGCCTGCAGCCGGGCGTCGTCTACATCGGCAGCACCAGCACGAATCAGCAGGATAATGACAGCCGCGGTGGCGCCGTCAACGGAGCGCGCAGCGACCAGAGCAACATCACGCTCGACGGTCTGGACGATAACGATCAGCTGGAAGGCTACGCTTTCCAGGGCGCCATGCGCGCCACACTCGACTCCTTGCAGGAGTTCCGCGTGACCACCAGCAACTACGACGCGGCTTCCGGACGTTCGTCGGGCGCGCAAGTGAATCTCGTAACCAAGAGCGGAACCAACAATTTCCACGGCACGCTTTACGAATATCACCGTCCGACCTTCGATGTGGCGAACGACTATTTCAATAAAGAATCGCAGATCATTGAAGGAGCTCCCAACCGGCCGCAGCACATTTTAAGAAATACGTTCGGCGGAACCTTTGGTGGGCCCATCCAGAAAGACCGGCTGTTTTTCTTCGCCGCCTATGAGGGCCAGCGCACCGCTGACCAGGTGCCGACTAACCGCGTGATTCCAACCGCCAGTCTGGCCGCGGGTAATCTGCAATACCTGTGCGATCCAGGCCCAAACTGTACCGATGGTTACACCGTGGGCAATCTTCTCTCGGTCGCAAGCAATCCGTTATTCTCGCCCGAGCTGGTCGCCACCCTCAGTCCGGCGGGCGTGGCTTCGCTGGATCTGGGCTGCACCGGAAACGGAACCTGCCCGCTGGGTCCGGGGCCGAATCCACTCATCGCAAACATCAATGGCGGCAATCCCGATGCGTTGTTCTACGCACATTATCCCCAGCCCAACTGCCCCAGTTGCGGCAACGCAACCAACGGCAGTGGAGACCTCCTAAACACATCCGGCTACACCTTTCCGGGTAACAATCCCACCAGCCTCAACACCTACATTCTTAAGCTGGACTACAAAATCACGGCGGACGGTAACCAGTCGCTCTTCATCCGCGGCAACCTGCAGAACGACCGTGAGGCATTCCCACCTCAGTTCCCGGGCTTACCTCCCGACTATGTCCAAACCAACAACAGCAAGGGCCTGGCCGGCGGTTACACCTACATCATCCGCAACAATTTGATCAACAACTTCCGCTATGCCTTTATCCGGCAGGGAATCGGGAAAAGCGGCATCAACAGTCAGGATTTCGTCACTCTCCGCGGTCTTGACGATACGCAGGCGCTTAACCCCACCGACACGCCAACCATCCTTACCAATGTTCCGGTGAACAACTTCATCGACGACCTCTCGTGGACCAAGGGCAAGCACACGATCGAGGTGGGAACGAACTGGCGCGTCATTCACAACAACCGCCAGTCCGACGCCGAGAACATTTCGTATGGCTATGCCAACGCCGAATGGATGAATCCGACCTCCCTTCCCGGTTCAAAGTCGAGTCTGGATCCATCGTTGAACCCGAGCTTTCCGGCGGTCGACACTGGCTTTGACTTTTCCTACAGTTTTGCCGCCACGCAGGTGACGGGTTTGATCAGCCAGGTCTATACCGTAGCCAACCAGGACAAAAACGGAGTCGCGATTCCGAACGGCCAGCTGGTGTCGCGCCACTTCCGCAATTTCGAAGGCGAGATGTACCTGCAGGATAAGTGGAATGCTACTTCGAATCTGGTCGTCACCTACGGGCTGCGGTATTCACTTCTGCAACCCCCCTACGAGGCCAACGGCAACCAGGTCGCACCCACCGTCGATATGCACCAGTGGTTTGAGAATCGCATCACCAATATGTACAACGGCGCGGTCGTCCAACCGGACTTGACCTTCAATCTGGCGGGGCAAGCCAACGGTGGCAAGCCCTACTGGGCCTGGGATTACAAGAATCTGGCGCCCCGATTCGCGGTCGCCTATTCGCCGCACGCAGCCAGCGGATTCTGGCATAAAGTCTTCGGCGATACCGGCAAGAGTTCCCTGCGCGCCGGCTACGGCCTGTACTTTGATCATTTCGGAGAAGGCGTCGTCAACACCTTCGACCGGCAGGGTTCGTGGGGCTTGACCACCACCATCAGCAATCCGGCGGGCGTAGTCACGGTTGACAACTCGCCGCGCTACACCGGACTGGTGGGAGCGAACAATCTCCCCCCCAGCGAAATTGCCCCGCAGCCCCACGGATTCCCCTACACGCCTTCGAACAACGCCGATACGTACGGGTTGGCGATTGCCTGGGGCATCGACGACCACCTGCGGACCCCGTATTCGCACGTGGTGGATCTGTCGCTGACGCGTGATTTGGGACACAGCTTCGTGCTGGAAGCAACTTATACCGGACGCTATGCGCACCACCTGCTGCAGGAAATCGATTTATCGGAGCCGCTCGATCTGGTCGATCCGGGAAGCAAGACCGACTACTTTGCAGCTGCGCAAGCGTTGTCAAAGCAAGCCTATGCCGGCACCCCAATCACCAGCGTGCAGAAGATACCCTACTGGGAGAACATGTTCCCGCAGGCTGCCGGAGCCAACCTTCTTTCCGGAGGGTCCGCCACTAACGGAACCTTTGGGACGATTCCGTGTTCCCCACCCGGCACGTACACGACTGGCGAATCGCTCAGTGCCACTCAGAATATTTATGACGAATATGCTTGCTTTGTGGCCAACGAGACTACTTCGCTGGAAATCATGGACGCGTTCTGCTATCCGGCCTGCGCCGGGAACGGCACACCGTTTCAGTACTACCAGGACCAGTTCTCCTCACTCTACGGCTGGCAAACCCGCGGCAACAGCAACTACAACGGCCTGCAGATTTCTCTGCGTCACGCCATGGCCGCCGGTCTGCAGTTTGACTTCAACTATGTGTACTCCAAGTCAATTGATGTCGGGTCGAACGCGGAGCGCGTGAACGGCTTTGAATCATCCGGCCTCGCCTTCAACAGCCAAGTGATCAACGCCTTTACGCCCGACCTGTGGCGCGCCCCGTCCGATTTCGACACCACTCATCAGTTCAACGCCAACTGGGTGTGGGACCTGCCCTACGGCCGCGGCCGCCATTGGGGAAGCAGCACCAAAGGTTTGGTGAATGGCATCCTCGGAGGATGGGGCTTCAACGGCCTGTATCGCTGGACCAGCGGATTCCCCTTCTCGGTGGAAGCCGGCGCCGGGTACTCTACCGATTTTGAGCTTCAGGGATCTTCCATCCTGACCGGTACCAGGCCCT
>JBEKWZ010000612.1:0-3484 GCA_049512555.1 Candidatus Sulfotelmatobacter sp.
CCGGGACTCCTTCGTCATCGAAACCGAACGTCCCCAGCCCGGGACCATGCTCCTGCCGCGCATCCGCGACCACATTCACCAGTTCGCTGCCGTAGCGCAATTTCCTCAGCTTGTCGATTGTCAGAAATGACGTCCCCGCAAAATTCGCTTCCATTCCCAGCACGCGGTCCAGTTCAATCGGATGCCCGACCGACTCATGAATCTGCAGTCCGAGCTGCGAGCTGTCGAGAATAATGTCGAACGTCCCTTCCGGACATTGATCTGCCTGGTGCAGCGCCACGGCCTCTTCCGCAATGCGCCGCGCGTTTTCCACCAGCTTCAATTCATCGATCAGCTCATATCCCTTGTTCTGCCACTGCCCGCCATACGAATTCGGATACGACCGCTTCTGAATCTCACTTCCCGCAAACGCATACGCCGCATAGCCCGCGCCCGTCGAAAGCTTGGTCTGATGAATGTCCGCACCTTCTGAGGACACAAACCACTGCTCTTCGCGATTGAAATTCAGGTTCGTTTCCGCCAGCGTGATGCCGGCCACGGAGCGCAACTCGGCATCAATCTTCAGCAGCAGCTCAATGTTCTGTTCAACGGAAACCGTGAAAGGATCAATCTTGTACGGCGTGCTCCACTCCCCGACCGCGGGCTTTTCCCGCGCTAACTGCACATCTTCCTGCTTCACGCGCGCCGATGCACGCGCAATCTCGACCGCACGGGAAGCCGTGGCTTCGACTGCGCCTCGTCCAAGTTCGGCCGACGCTGCGAATCCCCAAGCTCCATCGGCGATCGCCCGCACGCTCATCCCCACCGATTCCGCATCCGACGCGCTGCCCACCTTCCCATTCTTGGTCGTGAGCGCGCGGCTGCGCTGCGCGACCACGCGCACGTCCGCGTAGCTCGCCCCGCGCTGCGCGGCAACGTTCAACGCCCAGTTGGAAACATGCTTCATAGGGAGTTCAATTCCATCACCAGAGTGGAGCCCCGGACGCCCTCGTCCGGGGAGCAGCGGCACAAGTGCCCGGCTTTAGCGCCGTGCCGCTGCAGGGCGGACGAGGGCGTCCGCCCCTCCGTGGAATCATCACGGAGTATTGGCTGCCATCTCCAGCGCTTTTCTTATCGCCGATAACTCCTTCAGCAATCCCCGCAGCTTGGTCGACTCCAGAGCGTTCGCCCCATCCGATTTCGCTTCCTTCGGGTTGTCATGAACTTCCATGAAGACTCCATCCACTCCGGCGGCCACCGCCGCACGCGACAGAACCGGAATGAACTCAGGCTGTCCGCCGCTCACTGCCGGGCCATTTCCATCGGACTGCGACGACGGCAACTGCACCGAGTGCGTCGCATCGAACACTACCGGCGCAAATTTGCGCATGATGGCCAGCGACCGCATATCGACGACGAGATTGTTATATCCGAAACTCGCCCCGCGCTCGGTCAGGAAGACCTCATTATTGCCCGCGTCGCGGCACTTCTCGACTGCGTGCCGCATATCCCATGGAGAAACAAATTGTCCCTTCTTTATGTTCACCGCTCGCCCGCTGAGCGCGGCAGCGACCACCAGATCTGTCTGCCGGCTGAGGAATGCCGGGATCTGCAGTACGTCGGCCACTTCGGCAACCTTGCCCACGTCCGCCGTTTCGTGCACATCGGTCAGCACCGGCACCTGCAGTTCGTTCTTGATCTTCTTCAGAATGCGCAGGCCTTCTTTCAATCCCGGCCCGCGAAAACTTCGGATCGAGGTGCGATTGGCCTTGTCGTAACTCGCCTTAAAGATGAAGGGAAACGCCAGGGCCTTGGTCACGCCCTTGATGATTTCCGCCATCCGTATAGCGTGCTCTTCGCTCTCAATCACGCACGGCCCGGCGATCAGAAATAAATCGCCGGATCCGATGTGAATGTCGCCGACTTGGAAGGAAGTAAGCATCCGCAAAATATTGGCCACGGACCTGCACGGATTCACACGGATGAACAGAATGAATGGGAAATCCGTGTAGATCCGCGACAATCCGCGGCGCTCTTTAGATTCTGACTTTCTCCGGCCGGTGGAACATCTCCACCGCGGCGGTTTCCTTCTCCGCGCGCCGCTTCACCCCATACTCATACGCCGCTCCCACAAATGTGCTGAACAGCGGATGCGGCTCCAGCGGCTTTGATTTGAATTCAGGATGAAACTGGCAGCCGATGAAATGCGGATGGTCCGGCAGTTCCACCATCTCCACGTAAGTCCCGTCCGGCGTCGACCCCGAGATGCGCAAGCCCGCGGCCACCATGGGCTCTTCGTACTCGCGATTGAACTCGTAACGATGCCGGTGCCGCTCGCTGATCTCCAGCTTCCCGTAAATTTTATGGGCCAGGGTGTTGGGCTCGATCTTGCACGGCCACGCTCCCAGCCGCATCGTCCCACCCAACTCTTCGACGCCGCGTAGCTCGCGCAGTTTGTAGATCACGCGATGCGGCGTCGCCGGATCGAACTCGCTCGAGTTCGCCTCGGCTAGCCCCACCACGTTGCGGGCAAATTCGATGCACGCTGTCTGCATTCCCAGACAAATGCCGAAGTAGGGAACCTTATTCTCGCGCGCATACCGGATCGCCAGCAGCATCCCTTCAATGCCGCGCTTGCCAAATCCACCGGGCACCAGAATTCCATCGTAGCCTTCGAGTTGCGCCTCGTAACCCTTGTCGCCGTCTCCGGCCTCAAGACCCTCGGCCTCGATCCAGTTAATCTGCAGCTTCAAGTTGTGGGCCAGCGAACCGTGCACCAGCGCCTCTTTCAGCGACTTATACGAATCTTCGTACTCCACGTATTTGCCGACGATGCCGATCGTGACCGTATCTTTTGGGTTGTAGACGCGGTGCACAATGTCTTCCCACTTCGACAGATCGCGATCCTTCGCTTCCAGGTGCAGATTCTTCAGCACCAGCGCGTCGACGCCTTCATTGGCGAACACCAGCGGCACTTCATAAATGGATGCGACGTCCTTCGCCGTGATCACCGCCTCATCCGGTACGTTGCAGAACAGCGCAATCTTCGACTTGATTTCCTTCGCCAGAAACCGGTCGGTGCGGCACAGCAAAATATCCGGCTGAATTCCGATGCTCAGCAGTTCCTTCACCGAGTGCTGCGTCGGCTTGGTCTTGAGTTCCTGCGCCGCCGCGATAAACGGCACCAGCGTGACATGCACAAATAAAGTGTGCTCGCGCCCCAGTTCCTGCCGCATCTGGCGGATCGCTTCCATGAACGGCAGTGATTCGATGTCGCCCACCGTACCGCCAATCTCCACGATCGCCACATCCACATCCTGCGCGACCTTTTTCATCGCGGCCTTAATCTCGTTGGTGACGTGCGGAATCACCTGCACCGTCTTGCCCAGGTAGTCGCCGCGCCGCTCCTTGGCGATGATCTGCTCGTAAATCCGCCCGGTGGTCCAGTTGTTGTCGCGGGAAAGTTTGGCGTGGGTAAAGCGCTCGTAGTGGCCGAGGTCCAGAT
>JBEKWZ010000613.1:0-3483 GCA_049512555.1 Candidatus Sulfotelmatobacter sp.
TGCGTCAGGTCCACCGGGATGCCCTGCTCGTGCATCGCCAGGTTCGCCTTCTGTAGAGCCGCTGTGGGAACCAG
Source organism: Candidatus Sulfotelmatobacter sp. (assembly GCA_049512555.1). Classification (GTDB taxonomy): domain Bacteria; phylum Acidobacteriota; class Terriglobia; order Terriglobales; family Acidobacteriaceae; genus Sulfotelmatobacter. The sequence goes on from JBEKWZ010000613.1 coordinate 75, forward strand.
GTACGCCAACTTCACCCCCGCGCGCAGCAATTGCATCGGCACGCGTACGTTAACCTTAGTCGGCCCCTCGCGTCCTCCGTCATCTTCAGAGTCAACCTGCACCCGCAAATACTTAGGGCGACTCTTCCCCCCCGAGTTCGAGCCGGAGTCCGACGACCCCGCCCCCGCCGGCCCCTCAGCCGCAGAAATCAACCGCTCGGCCTCGCTGGCGCTGATCTTCCCCTCAGACAGCATCTGTAAAATCTGCCGCCGATGTTCGCTCATAGTCTTAAACTCCTCAAAAATCCGATTCCTAAAAAATATGAAACGACATCCCCGCACTGCGATGCTCCACATCAACCCGCATATCAGCAAGCGCCACCAAAATCTGCCACATCACCCCAACCCCCCGAAACGGATTCACCCGGCACACCACACAAGCAATAAAAATAACCGGCGACACCACCACCGCCAGCGGCAACAGCAGCAGCCAAATCAACACCAGCGGAATCCATACCCGAAAAGTCCGACTCTCCTGATCGCGCAAGCTGACCACAGCCACAAACGGAATCATTTCAGCGTCTCCATCTCGCGGATCGCATCCTCCGCGCTAATCTCTCCCGACTGCAGCCGCTCGAGGATCTCCGTCTTCGAGGCCGTAGGGTTGTTCTCCACAAACTCCAGGCTCCCGGCAATGCGATTCAGCCGCGCCTTAATCGTCGGATAGCTGACCCCAAAAATCCGCTCCATCTCCTTAATCGACCCATGCGACCGCACAAACGCCGTAATAAACACCTGATCCGCCATGTCCAGCCGCGCCAACTGAGGCAGCTCAAAACTCCCCTCAATCGCAATGCCCTTATCCGCCAGCCGCACCCGCTCCACCACGATGGAATGCCCCCCGGTGAGATGGGTTAACTCTTGCCAGTCAGCTGTGGTTTTCTTGGCGCTATCCATTACAAGTAATCCAATTTAATTGGTGCATAAAGACTATATATTCATATTATAAATATATGTCAACATATTTATTAATTTTATTAATTTATGCACGTCAGGCAGAGGTGCCACAAAAAGCGAGTTCCTACGAAGAGTCAGCGCGATTCAAGCCGAAATTAAATATTGCAAACCCATTCTGGATGGACTAGTGTCGGCTGCTTAAGTGTGCTCGACTTCACGGAGGCTTCCATGTCTTTACGAGTCCACCAGGGGGTCGCCTTTCTCACTGCGCTTACCTTTGTCGCGTTCCTCAGCGCCTGCCAGAAACACCACGAAGCGGTCACCACCTATCACTACGACAACTTTCGGACCGGCTGGAATCACGAAGAGAAAGAGTTGACGTACGGCAAGGTCCAGAGCGCGCGCTTCGGACTGATACAGAATGTAGCCCTCGACGACCAAGTGGATGCGCAACCTTTGGTGGTTCCGCACGTAGACATCCCTACGGGGCCCAGCCCGGGAGTGCACGATGTCGTCTACGTAGCAACAGAAAGCAACACCGTTTATGCCATCGATGCGTCGAGCGGGGAGATACTGCTGCACCCGAATTTTGGGACTCCGGTTCCGCTGCCGTTGGGATGCACTAACAATGGGCCCAACGTTGGAATTAATGGCACGCCGGTGATCGATCGCGAAACTCGCACGCTGTACGTGATCACTTACACGCTGGAGGCCGGCACGCCTGTCTATCGTCTGCATGCGCTCGATCTGAGCAGCTTGACCGATAAGATGCCGTCGGCGGTGGTCAGCGCGTCCCACAAACTCACAAACAATATGTCCTTCGCCTTTAATGCGGCCAATCAGCGGCAACGCCCCGCCCTGCTGCTCTCGAAAGGCAACGTATACGCGGGATTTGGCAGCTTCTGCGATTACGCGGTCAACGTATCCCGCGGCTGGGTGCTCGGCTGGAGTGCCAGCACGCTATCCCCGTTGGCTGCGAATCAGCTGAATGATACGCAAGCCACATCGCCGAACTCCTTCTTTCTCTCTTCCGTCTGGATGTCCGGCTACGGACTGGCGGCGGATCCGTCGGGCGATATCTATTTCATTACTGGGAATTCCGACCCCAGCGGAACCACCTACGACGGAACGACCAACATCCAGGAAAGCGTGGTGAGGCTGGCGCCCGACCTCAGCAAGGTGCTCGACATTTTCACTCCGTTCAACTGGGGGAACCTGGACCAGGTAGACAATGACTTCGGCTCGGCGGGCGCGCTGCTTCTTCCGCCACAGGAAGGAAGCACGCCCGACCTCATCGCGGCGGCGGGCAAAGACGGGCGCATGTTCATTCTAGACCGCCACAGCCTGGGCGGTTATACGCCTGGCGGACCGGACAAGGTCGTGACCCAGGTTAGCATCGGAGGGTGCTGGTGTGGGCAGTCGTATTTTCACCACAAAATCGTTAGCAGCGGCGGGTCCAATGTGATGCTGTGGAGAATTAAAACCTCGCCCACTGTCAGCCTGCAGAAGGAAGGCACGTCGGCCGGCATCGGCGGTGCGCAGTTTCCCGGCTTTTTTACCAGCATCTCTTCAGACGGAGATGATCATCCCATCATCTGGGCGGTTTCGCGGCCCAACAATCCCAGCCCGGCAGATGTTTCTCTCTTCGCTTTTAAGGCCGAACCCAACGGCAGCGGGACGCTGGACACCCTGTTCCAGGCCACCGCCGGTTCCTGGCCAAATACTGGAGGGGATGCCAACATCGTGCCCACAGTGGTGAATGGCAAAGTATACGTGGCAAGCAACAAACAACTCAGCATTTTCGGAATGCACTGAGCGGAGAGCGAAGGAGGCTGCGATGAAAAGAAATCGGATTTGGGCGCTGCCGCTGGCGGTCGCTGCCTGTGGGAGTCTTTTCGCCATGGCACAGGCGCCTACAACCAGTGGGACTGCGACGAAGGGGAGTGCCGCGCAAGTGGCGGGGTCAGCGGTGGTACGGGTAATCTACGGAAAGATTCAGGGCATCAAGGGGACGACAGTTACGCTCCAAACGCGGACAGGCACGATTGTGCAAGTGGACGCAAAACCGGCGATTGCGGCCGACCGTAGCGTGACCCTGATGGCTGGACACGCCGTCCGTGTGATGGGCACGGTGGATAAGGCCGGCGTGCTTCACGCCGAGAATCTGCAGAAGGCCATGGATTCGCCGACTATCTGGCCAGCCGATCAGTAATCCGCGACACTGGGGGCTGGCCGATCCTTAGCCTTTGACCTTTCTCGACCTGATTCTAACTGAGGCTGCCCCACCCTCTGTGGTTTTCAGAGGGTGGGAACCTATGCGGCCTGCGTCGCGCAGGTTTCCTATCCGTTTGCGTCACGCTGATCTGTGCGGTCATTGTGCTTGTCGAGTTCACGCCATTCTTCTGGACTCCGGCAACCTTTCCCTGATATACAACTTCCGCGTCTTCCCTGGAGGTTGTGGTGAGAACTCTCA
>JBEKWZ010000614.1:0-3481 GCA_049512555.1 Candidatus Sulfotelmatobacter sp.
GGCCAACTCTTCCTCGATCCGCAGCAACTGGTTGTACTTCGCAATGCGGTCGGTCCGCGATGCCGACCCCGTTTTGATCTGTCCCGCTCCCGTCGCCACCGCGAAATCGGCGATGAACGTGTCTTCCGTCTCGCCCGAGCGATGCGAAATCACCGACGTATATCCATTGCGCCTCCCCAGGTCGATCGCATCCAGGGTCTCGCTCACCGTCCCAATCTGATTCAGCTTGATCAGAATGGAGTTCGCGATTCCCTTCTCAATCCCCTCGGCGAAAATCTTAATGTTGGTCACGAAAATGTCGTCGCCAACCAGCTGAATCTTCCCCCCCAGTTCCTTGGTCAGTTTCTGCCAGCCGTCCCAGTCTTCTTCCGACAAGCCATCTTCGAGCGACACAATCGCGGGATAATCTTTGATCCACTTCGCCCAGAACGCGACCATCTCGTCGGAACTCTTCGCCGACTTGTCCGACTTTTTGAACACATACTTCCCATCCTGATAAAACTCGCTGGCCGCCGGATCAAGCGCAATCGCAATCTCTTCCCCCGGCTTATACCCAGCCTTCGAAATTGCCTCCAGCACCACTTCAATCGCCTCCACGTTCGACTTCACCGACGGAGCAAACCCGCCCTCATCTCCGACCGCAGTGTTGTAGCCGCGCTTTTTCAGCACACCTTTCAGCGTATGGAAAACTTCCACGCCCCAGCGCAGCGCCTCATGAAACGAGGGCGCGCCCACCGGCATAACCATAAACTCCTGGAAGTCGACGTTATTATCGGCATGCGCGCCGCCATTCAGAATATTCATCATCGGCGTAGGCAGCGTGTTGGCCCCGGCTCCGCCCAGGTAACGATAGAGCGGCACATCCAACGACACCGCCGAAGCCCGCGACGCCGCCATTGACACCGACAGCATCGCATTCGCGCCCAGCCGCCCTTTATTCTCTGTGCCGTCAAGTTCGATCAACCGGGCATCGAGCCCGCGCTGATCAAACGCATCCCAATTCGCCAGCGCCTCAGCGATCTCGCCATTCACGTTCTCGACCGCCTTGAGCACGCCCTTGCCCTGGAACCGGTTGGTATCGCCGTCGCGCAGTTCGACCGCCTCGTGCTCGCCCGTCGACGCCCCGCTCGGAACAATCGCCCGACCCATCGACCCGTCGCCCAGAAATACTTCCGCCTCCACCGTAGGATTGCCGCGTGAATCCAGAACTTCTCGTGCATGAATTGCCGCAATATTCGACATAGATGAAGCCTCTTTTCCTTTATCTAGAAATTTGGATCCAGAAACTTGATTAGGTAATTCGAAACCTGATTTAGCAATTAAACCGTGCCTCGCTGGATAGACGGTGCCCCGCTCCGATTAGACCATCCCTCGCTCAATTTAGGCCGCGCCTACGCCGCGCCTGCTGTGAAAGGGCGTGGCTTCAGGCCGCGTCGTAAGCCCATCCAAACAATTGCCGGCTTAGCCGCTCAGGGAACCGACGATTATATCGGATGCCCATGAACGCAGTGTGACCCCCGACACACTTGTTCACACCAATTTCCCCCTTCGGAACCGTCCATTCGGCCACTCCCTCCCCACTCTTATCTCCGCTGGTTCCCTGACCCGACGCATATTGTCGACCGCTCTCGGGTTGGACTAAAGTAAGTAAAGTGCTTCGGATTACCGGGAGGTCCCCTCATGTTGACCACGAAGAAGAGATGGATAGTTCTACCCTGCCTGCTGCTTCTGGCGGCCGCGCTCGCGGCCCAGACTAGTTCGCCCGTTCCCGCGGGGACGGCCCTGATGGTCCGGCTGGACACCACGCTCGCCACTTTCAGCAACCATGTCGGCGATCCCTTCCAGGGAAAAGTCACGCAAGCAGTCGTGGTCAACGGCAGTACGCTCATCCCAGTCGGATCGACCGTCGAAGGCCGCATCACCAAGGTGAGTGAGCCCCGCCGCATCGCCGGCAAGCCCAGCCTCGGAATTCTTCCCGAGGCCGTGATTCTGCCCACCGGCGAGCGCTACTTCCTCGACGCCACTCTGATCGACACCAACATCCACGGCACCGACGTCAACTCGGAAGGCCAGTTCAAGGGTTTCGGTCATGATCGCCGCGACCAACTCGAAGTCGGCGGCGGCACGGCCGGCGGCATGCTCATCGGAGGACTGGTCGGCGGCCCAGTAGGAGTGCTGGTCGGCGGCGCAATCGGCGCCGGAGGCACCACAACTCACTGGCTGACCAAGCACCGCTCCGCCATCCTGCCCGCCGGCACCGAACTCACGCTGGAATTAAACCGCCCGCTGACCATGGGCGCGACAGTCGCGGTCCCCGCCCCCGCTCCGGTCGGCGGCAGCAAGTAAGCGGCGATCCGTTACATGCCACAGACCGGAGCGAGGGCGCTCCGGTCTTTTTAGTTAGCCGCAGAATTCTGCCCACTTGGCATTCAGCCATAAATATGGCAGATTGATAATATGAGGACCACGGTCGATATCCCGGATCCCCTTTATCGCGAACTCAAGGGTAAAGCTGCCAGTGAAGGCCGCTCCGTCAAGGAGTTAATCCTTCGGGGGGTGGAGCAGGAATTGAGAGGCCGCCGCAATCGTACGCGCAGGGTTAGCTTGCCCATCGTGCCCTCGAAACGCCCAGGATCTCTCAAGCTGAACAATGCCAAAATTTTCGAGATCATTCCTTTTCCCTGATGTGGACGTCTGGATCGCCCTCACCTACGGCGGGCATGAGCACCATCACGTCGCCAGAACATGGTTTGAAGCGCTGGACATGGATGCTCATGTCTGTTTCTGCCGTTTCACGCAAATCAGCCTGCTGAGGCTCTTAACCACTTCAGCGCTCATGGGTGTCGACGAAGTCATGACTCAGGCCCAGGCTTGGGATGCTTATGATCTTTGGAAACAAGATAGCCGCGTTTTCTTCCTGGAAGAACCGCCCAACGTCGAAGCAGCTTTTCGCGGGTTGACTCGCCAACTCCGCCCAAACCCGAAAAACTGGGCAGACGCCTATCTCGCCGCTTTTGCCAGTGTCTCGGCCATGCAGCTAGTGACTTTTGATCGAGCGCTTCAGGGTAAGATTGAGAATCTCCTCATTCTGAGGCCATAGTCGTTCACGTCCCGAAAATCAAATCTCCCTCACTCACCACCTGCAGCTCGATCCATCCCTCCAGCGGCAACGAATCCACCGGCAGCCGGTTCTGCCACAAGCTGAATCGCAGCCGCAGCTTGCTGGTGGCCGCGACGGCAACCGCGCCCGACTGGCGCTCTGCTACTGTCGCTCGTTCCGCCGGCGCCGCGCTCGGAGTGGCCAACAACCACACCAATGGCAACTTGAATTCAAAATTCCGCAGCAACGCGAGCTTCACGTGTTCGTCCGGCTGGGTCGACGACGCCTTCACTTTCTCTTCTGCCCCGTCCTCGACTTTCCACTCCTTGAGCTGTCGTTCATGCACCGCGGTTTCTACTCGCAAGGCACGCCGCGGACGCG
>JBEKWZ010000615.1:0-3474 GCA_049512555.1 Candidatus Sulfotelmatobacter sp.
CCTCGCTGCGCTCGGAATGACAACGTCGATCACCACTCGCCGGTCGTCAGGTACTCGTGAATCGACTTCGCGGCGCGGCGTCCGGCGCCCATGGCGAGAATCACGGTAGCGCTGCCCGTCACAATGTCGCCTCCGGCAAACACACCTTTGCGGGTGGTGCGTTGCGTTTCCTCGCTGGCCTGAATGTATCCGCGCTTGTTCGTGCCCAACCCAGGTGTGGTGCTCTGCACAATCGGATTGGCGCTCGTGCCGATGGCGATGATGGCGACCGACAAGGGCAGATCGAACTCCGAACCTTCTTTCGGCACGGGACGCCTGCGGCCCGAGGCATCCGGCTCGCCGAGTTCCATGCGCACGCAGCGCGCGGCGGTGAGCCAGCCTTTGCCGTCGGAGAGAAATTCGACCGGGGCGGTCAGCATCTGGAAGTCGATACCCTCTTGCCGCGCGTGATGCACTTCTTCGGCGCGAGCCGGCATCTCGGCATCGCTGCGGCGGTAAATCACGTAGGCCTTCCGCGCGCCCAGGCGCAACGCGGAGCGGATCGCATCCAGCGCGGTATTGCCGCCGCCGATTACGGCCACATCTCTTCCCTGCAGATCGAGCATTGGCTCGTCATAGGTTGGAAACTTGTAGGCCTTCATGAGATTGATGCGCGTAAGAAATTCATTCGCGGAATACACTCCGTTGAAATGCTCACCGGGAATATTCATGAACTGCGGCAACCCGGCGCCGGTGCCGATGTAAACCGCGTCGTAGCCTTCTTCCTCGATAAGTTCATCAATGGTCACGGTTCGGCCGACCACGACGTCGGTCTCGAACTCGACACCCATTTCGCGCATGTAATCGAGCTGCTCGCGGATAATCTGTTTGGGCAGGCGGAATTCCGGAATGCCGTAGACCAGCACGCCTCCCAACTCGTGCAGCGCTTCAAACACGCGGACTTTGTGACCTTTCTGAATGAGGTCACCTGCGACGGTGAGTCCCGAAGGGCCGCTTCCAACAACTGCGATCTTTTTTCCTGTAGGCGGCACGCTGGGCACAACGTGTGTTCCCATGCGCTTTTCATAGTCGGCGACGAAGCGCTCGAGATATCCAATGCCGAGCGGCTTCACTTTTTTCGAGAGCAGGCATTTGCCTTCGCAGTGGTCTTCCTGCGGACAGACGCGCCCGGTAACCGCCGGCAGAACGTTGTCTTCGCGGATCTTGGCGGCGGCGCCGAGGAAGTCGCCAATCACAATTCGCTCGACAAATTCTTTCACTTTCACGCCGACTGGGCAGTTGTCGGTGCAGGTTGGCTTGGCGCATTCCAGGCAGCGAATCGCCTCCTGCTGCGCGAGTTCCGGGCTGTAGCCCAGATTCACCTCTTCGAAATTGTGGGCACGCTCTTCGGCGGGCTGCTCCGGCATGAGTTGGCGCGGAACCTTGATGCGTTCTTTCAGGGGCAGAATGTTGAGCGATTTCTTCGAGCTGGGGCTCATCGCTGCTCTCCTTCGCGGCTCGCCTGGATCGCGACGCCGACGGGCTCCAGTTCTCGCGTCGCCGATTCGGTTCGGCAGCGCTGGAACTCCGACAATGACCGCTGTTCCGCGTCGCGGTACATTGAATTGCGCTGCACTAGCACCGCGAAATCGACGCGGTGCGCATCAAATTCCGGGCCGTCGACGCAGGCGAATTCACTTTTGCCGTCAATCAACACGCGGCAGCCGCCGCACATTCCGGTGCCGTCGATCATGATGGGGTTGAGGCTGACGACGGTGTGGATGTTCTCTTTGCGCGTCATCTCGGCAATCGCCCTCATCATCACGATCGGGCCCACCGCCACGACCAGGTCGATGCGGGTGCCGTTCTGAATCAACTGCCGCAACTTGTCGGTGACGAAACCTTTGTCGGCGTAGCTGCCGTCGTCGGTGGTGATCATGAGTGAGTCGCTCACCGCACGCATTTCCGGCTCGAGGATGACCAACTCTTTATTGCGCGCGCCCACGATGGAAACCACGCGATTGCCCGCACGCTTCAGCGCTGAGGCCGTGGGATAAGCCATGGCCGTGCCCACTCCGCCGCCCACGACGACGACCGTGCCGTAGTTCGCAATCTCGGACGGCTTGCCCAGTGGGCCGACCACGTCGAGAATCGTGTCGCCGCTGTTCAGCGAATTCAGCAGCTGCGTAGTCTTCCCTGCCGACTGTACGACGATGTTGACCGTGCCCTGCTCGGGATCAGAGTTCTCAATGGTGACCGGAATGCGCTCGCCCTCCTCGTCAATGCGCAGAATGACGAACTGCCCAGGCTTCTGCTTACGGGCGATGCGCGGCGCTTCGATGACAAAGCGCTTGATGCCGGGCGCAAGAAATTGTGCGTCGATAATCTTGAACACATGGCCCCCAGACCGAAGAAATGCCGGATTTACCGCCATGATTATTGTGTTCGGAGGGCGATGGGGAGGCTGTGATTTGGATCACACTTCAGTGTGCGGCGGCTTCAGACGTTACCTCAGATTACTTCCGGCTTGAAAATCACGCCCTGGCTGCTCCGGCTGTTCATCACAATGCGCATGGGCGTGGCAAATCGCAGGTGGCGCACGCACCCTTGTTCGCCCACCGCAGCCTGCTCGCTCAGCCATTGCCAGTCGACCGAGCCCTCGCCTGCGTCTGGGTTCACGGTGAAATAGCCGATCTGGAACGCGGTCAGGTTCTGGAAGAAATGACTGCCCTGCGACGGAGTGACGCGGAAGTCGTGGAAGCCGGCTTCGACAATGGCGCGGGCGCCGGAGATTTCGTCCCACTCCACAGGGATGCCGAGCCAGGGATCGTTCGACCCCCACCGGCCAACGCCGATCAGAAGATAAGGCCGATTCTCCGCACTCAAGACGGCGTTGAAGTGCGCGACGGCCCGGCCGACTTCCTGGCTGCGGCTGCGCTCGAAGCGTTGCGAATCTACGACGACAATATCGTGAAGATTTTCGATGCGTCCGTTGCCCAGAACTTTTGTGCTCTGACAGATCAACTGTGCCGGATCGACGTCGCCGATGGTCAAATCCTGATGATCGCGAGCCAGAGTCAGCGGACGAATTTGCAGGAAGCCGAACTCGGCGGCTTCCGAGCCGCGCGGAAGTCGCACGGCGAATTCGATTTCCACCGGATTACCCAACGCGTCTTCGCCGGCCCGCACCAGCACTTCCAAAATCGTCGCCAGCGGAAAGACGCCGTGCTTCAGCATCGGAGCGAAGGTGACGATGCGCGCCCCGGGCCGGCTCAGGCCGTCGTAGACCGCGTGATTGTCGGCGGAATAGGTCGAGGCCACAACGTCGAGCGTGCCGTCGGCCTCGGCCACATCGAGTCCGAAGCGGGCCTCGCGCAAATGGACGGAGCCTTCGCTGTGCGACCCATCGAGTTCGAGCGCGCAGAATTCCGTCTGCGTGTTCGCCAGAATATCTTCGACCGAAGAAAACTGCAGCAGATTCCGGGGATAGCGCGG
>JBEKWZ010000616.1:0-3465 GCA_049512555.1 Candidatus Sulfotelmatobacter sp.
GCGCCTGCCGCCGGAATTTCGCCTACAACCGCTTCCTGCTGACTACCCTCCAGCCGTCGATAAACCCGATAGACGTAACGGATCGCTGCTCCAGAATCTTCCGGCTTGGCGTCGTTCGTCCATCTCAGTTCAACTCCGCCGCTAGTAACTCGGGCATCAAAATCTCGTGGCGGGGGAAGAGTACGCGCCAGCGAAACTCGCACCTGATTCGAAAGCCCAGCCCCGCGCCCATCCGGGTTGAGCACCTCAATGCCGTAGGTGACGAAGCCGGAGGGATTGTCGCTCTCCAACCGCGCTGGCAGCGAATCGGTATACGATCCTGGGATTTTCTGCTTGGAAGGTTTGGTCGGAGTTGAACTCGTCTGCGCGGCCGCTTCACCGACGGGACCCCCGCACTGCGCCAACTTCGTTTCCAGCCCGCGGCAAATTCTGGTGGGACCCAGAGATCGAATCGTCTTGCGATCCGTGGTAACGCTGGGAACAGTCCAGGTAAGAATCACGCGATCGCCCTTACGCGTCGCCCGGAGATCCGAAGGCGGCTTGGGTAACTCCAGCGACGGAGGCAGCGGCGGCCCCATGGTCGCGCAAGCCGTAAACATGATTGTGATCGGCAGCGCGCCCAGAGCCGACAACAGCCTTAGCAGGAAGCGTCTCATGCAGAAGAAACAGACTACCAGAGCCCGTGTGGGCGCGGGCGACTCGCCCGCGCAGGTTTTAAGCCACCGACTCAACCAGCTTCTCATCCCACCACAACCACCGATACTCGCAAGGACTAGCCACCAACCCCGCCCGAACGGGATTTTCCGGAATGTACAAAACCTTCTTTCGCAAGCTCTCATCGCCGCGCAGAATATGATCGAAAGACTCATCTTGCCAAACCGGCCCAGTTCGAGCTAAGACGTTGTTGATTCGGTGAGCCGATTCGCTCTTGACGGTCCGGGTAATCTCGGGGATTGAGATCGATCCATTCTCATCCATAAGCGGCAAGCAAATCAGGTGAACATGATCCGGCATGACGACCGCCGCGTAGAGTGAATACTTCCTCCCATCGGCCCGGCGGCAGGAATCGAGAGCAATATCCTTCGCGATCTCCGGCAGTTTCCAGCGGTGCCACGTGGAGTAAGTGATAAACAGAATTCGGTTGTCTTTCTGGTAATAAGGGAGATTACGGCGGTATTCGTACTTCCTCTGCACCTTGAGAAAACACTAGCACCCGCCAAGCCTGTGTGGGCGCGGGCGACTCGCCCGCGCAGGTTTTGCGATCCAAAACGGGAAGGGACTGACACTCAGGGCTCAAAGAGACCAAAGTCAAAACCGCACGGGCGAGTCGCCCGTGCCCACACAATCCACACAACCACATCCGCATTCCAAGTGGAAATTTCCCTACAGAATATACCGCGACAAATCCTGATCCTTCACAATATCGGTCAGCATCTTGCGCACGTATTCCGCGTCAATCGTAACGTGCTCGCCCTTTTTCTCCGGCGCGGAAAAGCTCAACTCATCCAGCACCCGCTCCATGATGGTGTGCAGCCGCCGCGCCCCAATGTTTTCCGTGCTCTCGTTCACGCGGAAAGCGAAGTGGGCAATCTCATCCAGCGCCTCTTTGGTGAACTCTAGCTTCACGCCCTCAGTCTCGAGCAGGGCCGTGTATTGCTTCACCAGCGACGACTTCGGCTCGGTAAGAATGCGCACAAAGTCTTCCATGGTCAGCGACTGCAGTTCGACGCGAATCGGAAACCGCCCCTGCAGTTCCGGAATCAGATCGCTCGGCTTCGAAACATGAAACGCCCCGGCAGCAATAAACAGAATGTGGTCGGTGCGCACCATGCCATACCGCGTATTGACCGTCGTACCTTCCACAATCGGCAGGATGTCGCGCTGCACACCTTCCCGTGAAACGTCCGGCCCATGCCCGCCTTCGCGTCCCGCGATCTTGTCGATCTCGTCGAGAAATACGATCCCCGAATTCTCCACGCGGTCAATCGCCATGCGCGTGACCTGGTCCATATCAATCAGCCGCTGCTCTTCTTCCTGAATCAGATACTCGAAGGCCTCGTTCACCTTCATCTTCCGCTTCTTGGTCCGCTGCCCGAAGATGTTCGGCAACATATCCTTGATGTTGACGTCCATCTCCTCCACGCCTTGATTGGTCAGAATTTCGAACGACGGAAAATTGCGTTCGCGCACGTCAATCTCGACCGTCCGGTCGTCGAGTTTTCCCTCGCGAAGTTGCTGCCGCAATTTTTCGCGCGTCCGGCTCGACGACTCCGTCAACGCCGTGCTTCCATCCAGCACCACGCCCCCCGCAGTCGAACTCGCTTCCGGCCGCGGCGCGGGCGACGGTGGCAGCAGAATATCCAGCAGGCGTTCCTCCGCGTTCAATTCGGCTTTGTCGGCGACGTCTTCCAATTTTTCTTCGCGCACGTTGTCGATGGCAATCTCCACCAGATCGCGCACCATCGATTCCACATCGCGTCCCACGTAGCCGACTTCGGTGAACTTCGACGCTTCCACTTTCAAAAAGGGAGAATTCGCCAGCTTCGCCAGCCGCCGCGCAATCTCGGTCTTGCCCACGCCGGTCGGCCCAATCATGATGATGTTTTTCGGGATGATTTCTTCGGCGAGCTCCGGAGTCAGCTTCTGCCGCCGCATGCGGTTGCGCAGCGCAATGGCCACGGCGCGCTTGGCATCCTTCTGGCCAATCACATGTTTGTCGAGCTCAACCACAATCTCGCGCGGAGTCAGTTCATCCAGCGCAAGCTGTTCTTCTTCGGCAGTGGAGGGAAGATAGATGGCCATAAATCAGTTCTCAGTTCTCAGTTCCCCGTTCTCAGTTACGCAGCGACGTTCTTGCTCAGAACTGAGAACCGAGAACTGAGAACTAAAGTTCTTCAATCGTTACCTGATCATTCGTATAGATGCACATTTTGCCCGCAATCTTCATCGCTTCTTCGGCGATCTGCCGGGCCGAAAGTTGGGTATGCTCCGACAGCGTCTGGGCCGCAGCCTGCGCGTAGGGTCCGCCGCTGCCAATGGCCGCGACCGCGCCGTCGGGCTCAATCACATCACCCTGCCCGCTCAGCAGAAACGTCTGCTCCTTGTCGCACACCAGCAACAACGCTTCCAGATGCCGCAGGAACTTGTCGGTGCGCCAGTCGCGCGCCAACTCGACGGCACCGCGGCCCAGGTTCCCGTGATACTGCTCGAGTTTCGCCTCGAACCGGCTGAACAAAGTGAACGCATCCGCCGTCGACCCTGCAAATCCAGCCAGGATCTTATCGTTGTACAGCCGCCGGATCTTCTTAGCCGTATGCTTGATCACCGACTCGCCCAAAGTGACCTGTCCATCGCCGGCCAGAACCACTTTCCCGTCGCGTCGCACCGACAAAACCGTCGTAGATCGAATCAGCCGTTTCGTAGTCATGAGCGCAATTCTTGATTATATCAGCGCCCTGAGCCCAC
>JBEKWZ010000617.1:0-3459 GCA_049512555.1 Candidatus Sulfotelmatobacter sp.
TACGCGTACCACGCCATGTTGAACTCTCCGAACCGGGATGGAGGCGAGCCGGGCCGCCTCTCACGTCGAGTTTTTCGCCAAAGCTTTGTACAGCGATTTTAGGAAGTTGTGGAAAACGGGCGGTACAGGGTGCGAACCCAGGAACGTTTTACAGTCACGCTCCCTGACTGCATATTACGTTGGGCATGTACTAAAATGCAACTTTTTCTTTGCGAATCGCATCGGAAACCTTCATTTCCTGCTGCTGCAGCGGTTCGGCCGCTTCCGCGGGAGAGCGACGAAGGACTTGCAACCATCAAAGCAAAATTTGCCGGTTAGTTGGCGCGGCTATCCGTCAGTCTAACCTCTAAATTTAATATCTCCGGTTAGAGCGCTAAACCGAAACCGATTCGGTCGGGTGGCCCATTCAAGCCGTCCTTTGGCTTGAGTGGGGATGTTCATATGTCACAGACTTCTTCCGACGGACAAGCTAGATTTTCCTCATGCCGTGGGGGACTGAGGCGTTTTCAGGAACATGTTTGCTGCAGCTCAGTGAACCGCAATGGCGTTCCTTCTGGGATCGAACTGCCCCACTCAAGCCAAAGGACGGCTTGAATGGGCCACCGTCCTATTTTCTGGTGAGCTTTACACGCGCAAAAGAAGTCAGCTTGCCGCCGTCTTCGTTATCGATAAGCCAGTTCCAAGTGTCGTCGCTTTTGTTGTAGGCGAACCTGGTGCGGACGCCGCTGTCTTTATTGTCCCTGAACAGGAACGCGATTTCGTCATTGCCGCGTTTGCCTAGGGCAATCGGGGCCGAGAGACCACCGCCACCGGTTGAGTCGAGCCACAGGCATTTGTATTCGCTCGCCGATCCGTCCCATTCAATCAGGACGATGGCTTCATACGCGGGCTGGCCTTGAGCGTTCTTCTCGCGCGAGGTTTCGTGGAGTCGCAGGTATTCATGGTTCAACACCCATTCGGACTCGATATCGTGGGTGGTCTCGCGGCCAGCAATGGTGCCCTGAAGGATCCAGTTGCCGACGAGGTGATCCAGTAAGGGATCTTTAGGTATTGGCTGCTGCGCTGACGCTGAAAACGAGGTCACCAAAAGCAGAGCCAAGATTGCGATTGTTGTCTTCATCGTATAGCCTCATGCCCCACTCAAGCCGGGACGGCTTGAATGGGCCACCTGCGAATATGTCAGCAATTTAGTGGGGTCTTCAAAGTTGTCTCTCGGGGTACGTCCAAGATGCCATTTTCCTTAACGCGCGGTACCATGATGCTTTTAGTTTTTGATTCTGTGCGATCGCAAAAGAGGGAGCCAAGATGAAGCAATTGCTTTTCGTGATGCTAGTCACCCTGACTGCAATAGCTCAACAGTCTGCAGAAAACCCTGCGTCTGCTTCTTCGCCCGTGGCACAGCAGTCGGTACCGGAACCGCCGACAACATTAGTCGTATTCCGAGAAAAGCATTTTGAGGGTAGCGCATTGAAACCATCGATTTACATGGATGGTCAAGAGATCACGCGGCTTAACAATGGTAGCTATTTCACTTTGCCGATTAAGCCGGGGAAACACAATCTTACCTCAAGTGCAAAGCACGAGGCCTCCCTCGACATCGATGCCAAAGCTGGAGAGAGTAACTATGTTCAAATGATTATCGTTACTGGTACTTGGCGCGGGGCTGGCCGGCTTGTTCCTGTTCCCGCTGATGATGGAAAAACTGCGATTTCCAAGCTAAAGCCGCTGGAATTGAAATGATTTAACCTACGAATTCTATGGGGGCATTCATTGACACAGTTGCGACCGAGCTAGATAGTCTCGTATTAGCGGAGAGGTCGGAACTCGAAGCTTTGGATATTGATATTCAAACAGACTCCCCGGCTGGTCGGGACTACACGATATGGACGGGAAGGTTCACCAAGTCTTGGCCAGTACCCACGGGATTTGAGCAAGCGAGCGTGACAATAAGTTTAAACTGCATGCTGCCACTCAAACTGACAGAGATAAAAGATGTAGAAGTAGACTGTCACACCATAGCCGAGATATTTCAAATCGGCAAATCCTCGCGCGTGCGAAAGGACAGCATGGACAGGTTCGTTCTAGGGCAATTGCGGTCGTCGGGGATTCAAAACATTCTTCTCGAAAAGATTGAATGGGGTCGTAACCTGTTGATGACGGGCGATAGCAGTGATTGACCCTCATCCACGATTAACTTCCGCCCGGCAAAGCTGATCGCATACAAAATCCGACACCAGGTGGTCGCTGGCCATCCGTGTCGATTATCAATACTGTGACGTCGAGGAGAGAAGGGACAGAAAACCGGCGACAGACGGGACGTTCCGGGTCAAGAACCTGGGCCGACCAACTTCACTTACCTGATGCGGAGCGGTTTGCCCGCTGTCTCGAATCTCAGTTGCTTAATAGATCCTTGGCACCAACCTAGCCGTTTGTCGCGCGTAAGCGTCATACTCAGGACCGAAGAGTGCACGCAAGTGCGTCTCTTCGAGCCGAATTTGCCTAAGAAGTAAGAACGACCACGGTACGATCAGCAACCACCCCGCCGCACTCGCAAACACGAGAGCTGCTGCGATCTTTTCTAGAAGTGCTCCTGCATAGTATGGGTGCCGGACATGCCGAAACGGACCTGACTGCGTGAGGGTCGGCTGAACTCTGTTGTCGGCGAAGGCCATACTCAGAAACCGCTTGGTCCACCTCATCCAGAGCGCGGCCGCGACGTACAGCAGGAGTCCGAGCGCTTGCAGGTAAGGTCGTCTAAGGCCCGGGACTAGGTGCCAGTGCCCATAATCAAGAAAGACCGCGAGATCGGCAAGAGTTAACGCGAGCGCCCAGTTCACCCAACCGGGTGCAGCGGTGCTGCCCCATCGCTCCCTCCGGAATTCGCCAGAATCACGCTTTCTTGACGGCTTCAAAACCGAGCGCATCACCCGGAGTCCGCGGATCAGGAGATAAAATCCGGAGAAGAGATCCACCCTCGCCCAGGGTGAGGGCCCACTCCATTGAATGAGGCAGAGGAGTGCCACCACCGGATAGGCGATCTTGAAAGGAAGCCAGGGGGACAGCTGTCGCCGGGGCTGTGACACGAAGGTAGCCTCTGTAGGAGCCGCAGCCGTAGACAGATTGGAACAGTCCATTTGCGATCCCGATTCCTCGAAGCTACTCCGACGGCGAGAGAAAATTGTCAAAAGATTGTCACGTTTCGCACCCCCGTGCGGGTGGGGTAGGAGGCGTTACCGACGCCAGGCCGAGTCGCGGCGGAACGTCATTTTCCGGCGACTGAGCGGGTTTCCCGGTTGGTTCGCTCTTGCAGGGCTAGGAGGACTACGCGCAGCATTTCGTCCCAGGGGGCGGGTTTGCCGGTCCAGATTTCGAACTGGCGGGCGGCCTGGTGGGCGAACATTTCGATGCCGGGGATGATCTGGGCTCCGCGTTCCTTGCCTAGCTTCAGGAAGCGGGTTT
>JBEKWZ010000618.1:0-3459 GCA_049512555.1 Candidatus Sulfotelmatobacter sp.
GGCGCGTCTACGGCATGGCCGTGATGGCGCTGGGCTTGGCCAGTCTCGTATTCAGGGAATTTGATCCGGGACAGCGGGTGCCGGAGAAGGTTGCCGCTCGCATCGCGCTAGTTTATGTCGCCGGTGCGTTTATGGTCGTCGCGGCCGCGGCCGTCGAGTGGCGCCGAACCGCGGCCTGGGGCGCCGCGGCGCTCGCCTTCTACTATGCGTTCTTTGTCGTCATCCTGATGAACGGCCGGTTGCTGCTCACCGATTACGCGGTATTCGTCACCTACGAAAACATCGCCATGCAACTCGCGATCGCCGCGGGCGGGCTGATCATCTACGCCACGACCGGCAGGATCGATGGGGCACTGGCCGCGCGCCTCACGCGCCTGGGCCAGCTGACGTTCGGGGTTTGTGCGCTGGTATTCGGCGGAGCGCATTTTGTCTATATGAACAATACCGCCCCAATGGTCCCCAGATGGCTGCCGCCTACGCAAGAGTTCTGGGGTTACGCGACCGGCGTTTGCTTCGTTGCCGCGGGGGTTGCGATCCTGACCGGAGTGCGGGCCCGCCTTGCCGCAATTTTGCTGACCCTCATGCTCGCGTCCTTCGGCCTGCTTGCGAACGGGCCACAGCTCTTGGCTGATCACTCGACCCACTGGAACTGGAGCGAGAGTGCATTGAATCTCGCCGTGGTGGGTGCCGCCTGGGTGGTGGCGGACTCGCTGGCGCAGCAGAGGCGCGAGCGCAGTTTCGATTGACTGTTTGACGCTGTCACAATCGTTCCGTTCGACAGTTCGCCCGGGAATGCCTCAGAGAAAGTCACCCGCCATTGATCAGACCGCAGGTTCAATCTGGCCAAAACCGTCGGTGCCGATCCACGACTCGGCAAGAAGATGTAGATTCTTTTTATAAGTACGAGTGACTGTATATTTCTTGCCCCCCCTTATGCGCAGCATGTATTCCCCGGTCGACAACGGCTGGATTTCTTCCACGAAAGCGGCATTCACCAGGGACGATCGATGGATCCTGACAAATCCAAACAGACTCAATTTCTCTTCCATGGTTGAAATCGACTCGCGCAGCAGGTACCCGCTTGACCTGTGTTGCAGCATGACATAGTGGCCCTCGGCTTCCACAGCGATGATGTCCGCAGTGTCGATGAATAGAATCTTTTTTCCTGCCCTGATCGCGATCCGATAAGTTGGCTCTTTCGGAGCAATGTGTAGTTGCGGTGACAGTCCTATCACGATTGCAACTCCTTTTCCCTTTTTCCAGGAATGCTGCACCTCATGGCTCGGAAAACTGCTTACTTCCTACACCTGAGAGTCCACTGCGGAATCCACCGAATGAGAGCCTCCATTTTCAACACCTGAAACCCACACCCACGCACGCGGTCCAGTGTCACGAGCAACTGTGCGGGCTTCTCCGTACTGCTCGAGCCGGCTGAGCACCGTGGTAACCGATCCAACCAGATTCTTCGAACACGGCAGATCCAGCATGGTTCGTTGTTCAATCAGCTCGCACACATTGCGTGCGGTTAGCGGACCGCCAGCGCCCATCAACACTTTGCGGCACGCCTGGGTAATTCCACGTCGCCGTACGCCGACCTTGCCATTTACCAATTCGCGTAAGTCTTCGCTTAGTTCATCGTCGCCGAACAAATTGCATAGTCCCGCGATCGTTTGCTTGATTGTGCCAATGCGCTTCACGATCTCGGCGCGCTGTTGGATGAGTCGCCGCAGTTCGCCATGCGCAGCCTTGACAATCACTCGAACATCCGGGACATCGCGATTCGCAAGACTTCCGTGGCTGTCTCCATCACTGCTGACGACTTCGAACCCCATGAAACTCCCCCTCGATACGACCTTCATCGATCCATCTTGAGCGGGCCATGCTGCGACGCGGTGTGTTCTCCTGCGCCAGCATCAGCCAAGCCGATCCGCGCACAAGACAACGCGAACATCAATGAAGCAATAGACGTGTTAAATCACAGTCGGTCATCGACTCCTCCCGGAGAAGCATGATTGCGTGCTGTGTTGTTACCCAACATTCGTCAGTCGTTAATTGTTGACCGGGGCCAGCGTTCCATCCGACCACATGCCGGTGCCAACCACGAATACGTCCATCCCCTCCATGGCGAACTGTGGATTCAGCATGACGGGAGATTTGGGCAGGTCTGCGCCCCAAGCGGCACCGTCCATGAGTGGGGTATAGAACATCAAATGGGCCATGTTGTGGTCGCCGCCATCGGTCAGATACGCTGACTTCGACATCATGTAGGTCATGGCACCAGGCTCCAGGGCCGGCAGCTCCTTCTTGGCGAACGCTGTGATTCCTTCCTTGATCTGAGCCTTGGATTGACCCGCCAATACCATCTCGGTCCTTTTGTAGGTCATCGGGAGGATGGAACGCGCGGCGGGCGGATTGAAGCAGATGGGGCCTCGAATTTTGGGGTTCCAAAACTCCGCATTGTCGAACCCAGCCATCCACCCGTGCTCCACCAGGCACACGAAGCCATTTTTGCCCTCTACGGCGGTTTCATAGCCATGCGGCCCAAGAACCAGAACCTTGGCGTCGCGGGATATGGAGTCCGGAGCCGCACTGCGTGCCAGGGCTATTTCGGCATTTCGGTCCGGCATCAGGTACTGGTCAAGAGCGGCCATGCTGGGATACGAGGTTTTGGATTGGGCTTGCATTTGCGAGATCGCACCGAGTGCGACAGCAAGCAGGTAGCTTCCTAATACGATTGGCTTGAGTGTCCTTCGGCCCATTACTTTCCCCCTCCGGCACGGAGTTCAGTACGACCCGAACTCTTATGATGCGGCCGTTCCAGTAAAGTGTTGCATCGATCATACCGACGAGTATGTATGTTTGGGTAACCAGTGTCAGCGCTGCGAGGCGGATTCATTAATTTCCTTTCGGCGTGAATTTTAGGACGACCCGGCTCTTAGGATACGGACCCCATTCCACTTGCGAACAGTATAGTCACATTTGACTTGCGACTTGCAAGTAAATATTGAACAATTGCGAATTGCAAGTAAATATTGGACAATAGATGTGAAGATGGCCCGAAACAAGGCAGGCCCAAAGCGGCGGTCAGGTTGTCCGCTGAACGCTTCGGTGGAAATGCTGGGCGACCGCTGGTCGCTCCTGATCGTTCGCGACATGATGCTGCAGGGCGCCCGCACCTACAAAGCATTCCTGGAATGTTATGAGGGGATTGCAACGAATATCCTGGCCGACCGCCTGCGCAAGCTCGCCGCCTACGGAATTATCACCACGGAACCGGACCCGTCCGACCGGCGCAAGGTAATTTACTCGCTCACCAAGAAAGGAATCGATCTGGCGCCAGTTCTTACCGAGATGGTGCTCTGGGCAGCCGCCCACGAAGACACCGGCAATCAGGCGCTGGTAAAGCAAATGCGCGCGGATAAAGAAAAATTTCTGGCTGGGGTACGGCAACGCTGGGCT
>JBEKWZ010000619.1:0-3453 GCA_049512555.1 Candidatus Sulfotelmatobacter sp.
CGCCAGCTATTGGGATCCGTGCGCCACCGAAAAAATTGTGGACGAGCTGGAAGAATGGTGCAGCGACCACCACGTCGCCCGGCTCGCCGATTTTATCGGCGGAATGTTGTTGGAGTAGGCGCGTCAGTTGCTGAGCGTCGGGCGATCGCAGGTGGCGGTTCCCGGCTCCAGCATTTTCAAAGAATCAACGCGGACCGTTTTCGCCTGCAGATCCATATGCCCCGCGATTTCCACGTAGTCGCCTACGTTCTTCTTTGCCAGATCCTGATTGACGATCACGAAGATCATTTTTCGCTCAGGGTCGATGAGCACGATCTTCTTTCCCTTCGCAACGCATTCCTTGGCGCAGTCTGGATTGGTTGCGGTGAACGTGCCGCTCTGCGCCCGTCCGCGGGCGCATCCCTCATCTGACAGCCAGCCGCGAATGGCCGGTTCAGATGGCCGCGCGCTCTGTTGCGCCAATCCGACATAGGCACAGGTAAGCAAGAACGTAAGCAGGATTCGGCTCGTGAAGGTAACCATTGTTCTTCCCCCGCATTGAATTGCTGAGGCCCCAAAAGCTACGTACACAATGCCACGATGTAGGAGAACCCGCAAGAATTGAGATAGGAGCAGCTCCGCTTGCCGCTATCGGCCGCGCGCGTACCAGATCGATCCCGGAGACTTATAGTCGCGGCCTTCGCCCCACACCGCGTGCGTCGCACCCTCGCTGTCGATGGCGAGCCCGAAATAGTCGCCGAAGGGAAAGCGGAAGCCCGCGGGCAGAATGTAGTCGTAGCCCTCGGCCGGGCCGGAGAGCCGGGTTTCCGCGCTCCAGGTGGCCCCGCCGTTGGTCGAAGTGCGGTAGTAGGTGTTCCACAGCGGAGGACTACGCCGACCCGGCTCAGTTGCCCTCGCGTCCATCCACGCGACGCGCACATCGCCCGCCGCGCCTGCGACCAGTGCCGGGAAAGCATGTTCGACGCCCCGCGCCGCGTCGGAAACATTCGCCCGCTCCGACCAGCTGCCGCCTCCCGTGGTTGACGACGAAAAATAAATGCGCTCCGGCCCACCATCCGCTGAGCCCGCATTCCACAGCGCGTAGAGCGCGCCGGAGGCGTCCGAGGCCAGCGCGATCTGTGCGCCCAGGAAGCCGGTTTCGCAGTTTTGCGGCTCGCACTCCGGAGGTGCGCTCGATACATCGAGCAGCGAAGTGCTCCAGGTGCGTCCACCGTCGGTCGAGCGGCTTACAAAAACGCTGACCGGATTGGTCGGCATCTCGTGACGCGCATAAGCCGTCCAGCCGAAATAAATGTTGCCCGAAGGATCGACCGTGGCGCCTCCGGCCAACGACGACACCGGCCCGGCGTTGGGATTCACTTGCACAGTACTGAAGGTTTGCCCGGCGTCATGCGAGGCGGACACGAAGAATTTCTCGTCGTGGTTGAAACCGACATATACGTCCATGCCGCGCACCGTCAGCACCGGCTTATCGGCGTCTTCGCGCCCGCGCTCGGCCCAAGAGAACGACCAGTTTCGCCCGAAGTTCAGCGACCGCGCGACTACAACGTCGCGCTTGTCATTCTGCAACCACGAAGCGTACACCGTCTGCCGGTCCACAGGATCGACCATGATTTGCGGATCAAACTGGCCGCTCGAGAACGGCAGAGGTGCCTTCAACGCCTGCCATGTGAGCCCGTTATCGCTGCTCACCAGCAGGGCGATGCTCGGCGCCGTGCAGCTCGCGCAATCCGGAACCGCGCCGTACTGCGGATAGAGAATGTAAACATGCCCGTAGCCGTCGGCCGCCATGGCTGGCTCCCATTGATCGCCAGTGTGGTAGCCGACGCGCGTCTGAGGAGTGAAAGAAGATGCCGCCAGCGCGGCCCGTGCCGTGGTCAGGGTGAGAAAAATCGCCAATACGATCAGGAGCGCACGTCTCTGCGCAGTTCTTCGTCCGAGTTCGAAGCGGCTGGTTGGGAAAAACACGGACCCTAACTCCTGCGAATACCTGCCCGGACTCTATCGTGATTCCCCGCGAGCGTCAATTGTCCAAGGGGATGAATCCTATGATTTTACAAGTGTGTTACTTTTCTGGGGGTTAGTCATCTAATTGGTGACAATTAAGAAAACGAACGTAATGGTTAAGCCGTATTAACCCAGGGGGATGAAGCAATGGAAAAGGCCACATTTGCAGCAGGATGTTTCTGGGGCGTCGAAGCCACCTTCCGCCAGTTGCCCGGTGTCACCGCAACCCGGGTTGGCTACATCGGCGGACAAACCGACAACCCGACATACAAGGAAGTCTGCACCGACCGCACCGGCCACGCCGAAGCCGTGGAAGTCGAGTTCGACCCAGCCAAGATTCGCTACGCCGATCTGCTCAAGGTTTTCTGGGAGAACCACGATCCCACCCAGGTAAACCGCCAGGGCCCGGACTGGGGCACGCAATACCGCTCCGCAATTTTCTTCCATTCGCCCGAGCAGGCCAAAGAAGCGCAAGCCTCGAAAGGAGCGCTGGAGAAGGCTCACCGCTATTCCAAGCCCATCGCCACCCAGATCGTTCCAGCCGTAACGTTTTATCCGGCCGAAGACTACCACCAGCAATATCTGGAAAAACGCGGCCTGTCGAGCTGCCACATCGGCAGCTAGCGCGGGTTTGACCTGAGCCGCCATCGCCGTGAAATCGGGTGCCCCATCCTTTCGCGTCTTCTGCGAAAGGGTGGGTACCACAAGCGCCTGCTCAACCGGATGTTTCGTCCCCTCCACCCTTTCCGCCAGCGTCCGATTTTGGGTGGCGCAGCGCTTTCAGCGCTGCGATAGAGAGACTCTATTTTGAATTGGGCTTTAGCCCTGTAGTTGGCGACAAAGCCGCCGTTGAGTCTCACGCTGCCGTCAGCAGCATCGGTGCGCCCTTCGTGATCACGATCGTATGCTCGTAGTGCGCCGACGGCCGGTGATCGGCCGTGACCATCGTCCACTTATCAGGCGCGACGAACACTTTGCCTGAACCGGCAGCGATGATGGGCTCGACCGTGATCACCAGCCCTTCGGTCAGGAACTGATTATCCCGCGGATCAGGATAGTTCGGCACCCGTGGCGCTTCGTGGATCGTGCGCCCAATCCCGTGGCCCGCCAGCTCGCGAATCACCGAGAACCCGCTGCGCCGTACTTCACGCTCCACCGCGCGGCCAATCTCCCAGACCCGAAATCCCGCGCGCGCGACTAGCATCGCCTTCGCGAAAGCCCGCTCCGCGCACGCGATCAGATTCTGACGCTCTTCCGTGACCTCGCCTACCGCAACCGTGACGGCGGCGTCGGCCATGAATCCGTCTTTCTCGATGGTCACATCGAGCTTGACCAGATCGCCCGGCTGCAGCGCCCGAGCGCCCGGAACGCCGTGTACCGCCTCATCATTGAGGCTGATGCAGTTGACGCCAGGAAAGCCGTAGACCAGCGCCGGCGCCGACTGCG
>JBEKWZ010000620.1:0-3453 GCA_049512555.1 Candidatus Sulfotelmatobacter sp.
CCACGAATTTCGTTGTTCGATACCAGACGCTATCGTTGCGCGCGCGCACGGGCACGCTCTCCAGATGTCGCCGGATGTCCTCGCCTAAATCGTTCGCCGATGCATAGCGGCGAGAGGGTTCTTTCCGCAAGGCCATGAGGACGATGTTGTCAATGTCACCCCTGAGCCGCTTGCGTAGTTTTTCCGACGAAATTCCCCGAAACTCGCCGGCCTTACCCTTTCCAGCCCCGTGCGAACGAAGCACTGCGGAGCTGGGCTTTTGCGGCTCTTTTTCGCAAACTTCGCGAGCAAAATCCTGGGTGGATCCGTTCATCGACTCGTAAGGACTCCGCCCCGTAAGCAACTCGTACAGAACCACACCCAGCGAGTACACGTCGGTAGCGATGGTCATGGCCTCGCCCTGGATCTGCTCGGGACTGGCGTAACGTGGAGTCAGCACCCTGAAACCTGTCAGGGTCGCGGGCATTTCCGCTTCAGGGCCGGATTCAACAATCTTAGCGATTCCAAAATCGAGGAGCTTCGGGATGCCGTCGGCGGTGACCAGAATATTTCCAGGCTTAATATCGCGATGAATAATGAGCCGCTGATGCGCATAATGCACGGCGGTACAGACTTGCAAGAACAAACCCAAGCGCTCGCGAGTTGAGAGTTTATGTTCATCGCAGTACTCCGTGATCGGTCGGCCCTCAATCAACTCCATCACGAAGTACGGCATGCCCTCGTCGCTGGTGCCACCATCGAGGAGTTTTGCAAGATTGGGGTGATCAAGGCCAGCTAGAATCTGCCTTTCATTTTTGAATCGCGAGAACACTTCGCTGGAATACTGCCCGGCGCGCACAAACTTGAGCGCAACCACTTTCTTGTACTGATCATCGGCGCGGAAGGCTCGATACACCTCTCCCATTCCGCCCGCTCCGATTTGCTCGACGACCTGGTAGGGCCCGACGCGGCGTCCCACCCAAAAGTTTTCGTTGGGAGAAACCAGCGTAGCGGCGGCCGCTGTCGCTAGATTGGCTTGGTCGAGAAATTTCTCGTTAAGCCGCTGTTGTGAGGCGAGCAAGGGCTCAAGGTCGTCTTTCAGGGATGGGTCGGTGGCATAAGTGTGATCGAGGTAGGCTCCCCGTTCCGCCTGGGGAAGCTCCAAAGCGGCTGCCAGAACTTGCTTCACGTGCTGCCATCTTTCCGGCGTCATTCTCCCGCACCGGTTTCCATGGCGTGATGCAGCCACACTCGCGCCGTGGCCCACTCCCTTTTTGCGGTTGCCGGCGAGATGTCGACTACACGGGCAGCTTCTTCAATCGAGAGGCCACCGAAGAAACGCAGTTCGACGATTTGCGATTGCCGTGCATCCAAGGAGGCCAGTTGTTTCATGGCGCGGTCCAGCCCAATCAGGTCGAGGTTCATTTCTGGCTTGCCCGCGACATCGTCCTCCAGCACCAGGGTGAGCGCGCCGCCTCCTCGTTTCCCCGCATTGCGCATGCGGGCATGATCCACGAGGATTTGCCTCATCATCTGGGCGGCTAGCGCAAAGAAGTGGGTGCGGCCTTGCCAGTTGGCAGCCTTGCGGTTTACCAGACGCAGGTAGGCCTCGTGGACGAGGGCGGTTGCCTGCAAAGTATGATCGCTGCGCTGGCCGGCGAGGTTCTTCTTTGCCACGCGACGTAGTTCGTCATAGACCAGAGGGATCAGAGCGTCCCTGGCCGCGATGTCCCCGTCATTCCAGCGAGACAGTAATTCGGTGACCCCGTCCCGAGAAGGTGTTTCCCCCACAGAATCCCCCCAAGCAGCCGAGCAGCGCGCCCTTTGGCTAGAGAGCCTAGCCCTGAACTGCGATCAAGTCAAACCTTGCGAGAAGGCCGAAATTGGGCGAATGCCGCAACTTTCGGGCCAGGGGAGGGGCTTGGTGCTGATGGTACAGCGGGGCAGAACTGGTTGCAATCGCGAAAACATCGAAGCGCCGCTTACCACTACCGCGATCGGGTTCCGTCCCGCTTTCTCCGTGAGCCAGTTCTTCGCATTCCTCCGTTTTAACAGGTAGTAGGGCGAACTCCAGGTTCTCCGGACGGTGCTTTATCACCCGGCCGTGGATGATCGAGTACTCCCGCGAATCAGAATCATGAAGGAGACAGACTATGCCACGAACCTCACTCCGTCCGCGCACCTTCGATTCGACATATTCACCTATTCCCTGGGCCGGAAACGCAGCGATTCTGCTGATGCTAATGGTCGCCTTAACAGCGGGGCTTAATGCCCAGACGTTTGTACCCATCAATTTCCCCGGGGGAAAATCCACCACAGCCCATGGCATTAATGCCTTTGGGCAGATTGTGGGCTCGTGGACAGATTCGAGCAACCTGGCCCATGGATTTCTCTACGACGCAGGTACATACACCTCGTTCGATTATCCCGGAACGGTGCAGGGAACAGCCGCCTTTGGGATTAACAATGCCGGCGAGATTGTTGGCCTTTACAATGGCGGCGTCGCATTTCTCCTGAAGAGTG
The DNA here is from genome assembly GCA_049512555.1 of Candidatus Sulfotelmatobacter sp. Lineage (GTDB taxonomy): Bacteria > Acidobacteriota > Terriglobia > Terriglobales > Acidobacteriaceae > Sulfotelmatobacter. The sequence continues at coordinate 2,503 of JBEKWZ010000620.1, forward strand.
GAGTGTTCAGCTCGTTTGGGGGTGGCTACGACATCAATAACTTTGACTTCACAGCCTCAGGGGTTGGATTTGTAGACTCCAGCGGTAACAGCTATCTCGTAAACGTTCCCGGCGTCCAGGAAACCAATACTTTCGGCATAAATGACGCTATTGTGGTTGTGGGTGATTACTGGGATGGGTCCCGCACTCACGGATTCTCTTTTAATGACATAAATTACAGCACCATCGATTTTCCCGGTAGCACTGAAACGGTTTGCCAGGGAGTTAACACCCTGGGAGAGATTGTGGGGTACTATCTAGATACTAACGGACTCCAGCATGGGTTTCTCTTGACCGGGGGCAACTTCATTCAGGTCGACTACCCCGGGGCTTCAAGTTTTAATCAGGCCAATCATGTCAATGATTTCGACCAAGTAGTGGGCCAAGCGTTCCTGTCTGGAACGTACATCGGTTACCTGCGCAATCCTCCTGCGCGAAACCCCGTGCCCTTCATCAATCACCCACTGGTTCCCAACACCGTCCTGCCTGGCAGTGGCGGATTCACGCTCACCGTGGTAGGCACGGGATTCGTATCGGGAGCAGTGGTGGAATGGAATGGTAGCTCGCTTACGACGTCCTTCCAGAACAGCAGTAAACTGACCGCGACGGTCAGCGCTGGGGACGTCGCCGCGACCGGCACCGCATCGGTGACGGTGGTGAACCCGGCCCCTGGAGGCGGGAGCTCCAACACCCGGTTCTTTCAGATCACCAGTCCTATCTTGACACCCACCTTCAACCTGTCCACTCTCACGGCCGGTTCGTCCCCGCAAAGAAACGTAGCGGGAGACTTTAACCGTGACGGCATCATGGATCTGGCGGTGGCGGACGGCTCCAACAATCAGGTTCTGGTCATGCTGGGCAACGGCGATGGAACATTTCAGTCTCCGGTGCCCTACCAAGTCGGCACGGGTC
>JBEKWZ010000621.1:0-3451 GCA_049512555.1 Candidatus Sulfotelmatobacter sp.
TGCCGTCGAAGAAAAGACTGTGGACGAAAAAGCCGCTCCCGCCGAGGATTTCGCCTCCGTGCTGGAGACCTTCACCACCGAAGCCGAAGAGGCCGTGAGTGAAGATCGCGTCATCAAAGGCACCGTGCTGAAGTTGACTCCGACCCACGTGGTCGTCGATATCGGCGCCAAGTCGGAAGGCATGCTGCCGCTGGCGGAGGTGCTCGATCACGAGGGCAAGCCCAAGTTCAAGCCCGGTGACGAGATCGACGTGATGCGCGACAAGGGCCCGGCCGAGGAAGGCTACATCAACCTCTCGCACCAGAAGGCGCAGCGAATTCACGCCTGGGAAGAAATCGAAAAGGCCTACAACGAGAAGAAGCCGATCCAAGCCGTAGTAGTCGATCGCATCAAGGGTGGCCTCACCGTCGACATTCTCGGCGCCCATGCTTTTCTTCCCGGCTCACAAGTCGACCTGCGCCCCATCCGCAATCTCGACGGCATGAAAGGCCAGACCCTCGAGGTCATGGTCATCAAGCTCAACAAGAAACGCGGCAACATCGTGGTCTCCCGTAAAGACCTGCTCGAAGGGGAGCAGAACGAAAAGCGCTCAAAGACCCTCGAGCACCTCGAAGAAGGATCGATCCTCACCGGCGTAGTCAAGAACCTCACCGAGTACGGCGCGTTCGTCGACCTCGGCGGCCTCGATGGTCTGCTTCACATTACCGACATGTCCTGGGGGCGCCTGACTCACCCGAAAGATCTGGTCAACGTCGGCGATCAGATTCAAGTAAAGGTCCTGAAGTACGACAAAGATAAGCAGCGCGTTTCGCTGGGATTCAAGCAACTCACGCCCGACCCCTGGCTCGACGCCGAACATCGCTATCCCGAGGGCGCCCACGTTGGCGGACGCGTGATCAGCGTGACCGACTACGGCGCATTCGTCGAACTCGAGCAGGGCATCGAAGGCCTGGTTCACGTCAGCGAAATGACGTGGTCGAAGCGCATGAAACATCCGTCGAAGCTGGTCAACGTCGGCGATCAGGTCGAGTGCGTGGTTCTCAACGTGAATCCAACCGAGCGCCGCATTTCGCTTGGAATGCGGCAACTGGCGGCCAATCCGTGGGATTCTCTGCACGAGAAATTCCCCGTCGGCATGACCGTCGAAGGCCGCGTGCGCAACCTCACAGACTTTGGCGCCTTCATCGAAATCGAAGACGGCATCGACGGCCTGGTCCACGTCAGCAACCTGAGTTGGACCAAGCGCGTGAAGCATCCTTCTGAAGTGCTGAAGAAAGGCGACCGCGTCAAAGCGATCGTGCTCGCAATCGAACCCGACAAGCGCCGTCTCTCGCTCGGCGTGAAACAGCTTCAACCCGATGTTTGGGAGAGTTTCTTCCAGACCCATCACATCGGCGACGTTGTGAAGGGCAAAGTTCTTCGCGTAGCCGCGTTCGGCGCATTCGTCGAAATCGCCGAGGGCGTCGAAGGCCTCTGCCACAAGTCCGAAGCCACCGACGAAAACGGCCAACCGCTTCATCTCGAGCCCGGCCTCGAGCACGACTTCAAGATCATCAAGATGAGTCCGGAAGAAAAGAAAGTCGGACTCAGCATCCGCGCCGTCGGCGAAGAAGCCTCGCGCTCGGAAGTGGAAGCCTACAAACAGCCCGTCTCCAGCACCAGTTCCACCATCGGCGAACTGATTTCCTGGAAGCGCGCCAGCAACGAAAACAACTAACGCCACCAAGGCCCTGTCATCCTGAGTTCCTCGGTGCCCTCTGTGGTTAAGATCCTGGTCTTTGCCGTCCTGATTCTCCTGTTCTAGAATCATTCGTTTGCCATCGCGCATCTCTTCATGCTGAGAACAGAGGATTAATACTTTGCCCGACACACTTTATGACATCGCCATCATCGGCAGCGGCCCCGCCGGATACACCGCCGCCATCCGCGCCGGCCAGTACGGCCTGAAAACCGCGCTCATCGAAAAAGACGGATTCCTCGGCGGCACTTGCCTGCACGTCGGCTGCATCCCGACGAAAGCGCTGCTCTTCAATGCCGAACTCTGGGATCATTTGAAAGACGCAAAAGAATTCGGCATCGAGGGCGTCGACGCCCGCAAACTCAACTGGGCCGCCGTCCAGGAACGCAAAGCAAAAATCGTCATCAAACACGCCAAGGGCCTAGAGTTCCTGATGAAGAAAAATAAAGTCGAGACAGTGAAAGGCTACGGCAAACTCACCGGCCCCGCCCAAAACGGTGTCTTCACCGTCGAAATCACGAATGACAACAAAGCCAGCCATCTCAAAGCAAAAAACATCATTCTCGCCACCGGCTCCGAAGCCCGCATGCTTCCCGGCCTCGAAGCTGACGATCGCATTCTGACCAACATCGAAATCCTGAGCCTGAAAGAAATTCCGAAGTCGCTAGTCATCGTCGGCGCCGGAGCCGTCGGCGTCGAGTTCGCCTCGATCTACCGCTCGTTCGACACCGAAGTGACGATCATCGAAATGCTGCCGCGCCTGGTCCCCGTCGAAGACGAAGAAGTTTCCAAGGAACTCGCCCGCGTCTACCGCAAGCGCAACATCAACTTCCACACCAGCGCGAAAGTCGACAAAGTCGAAAAGACAAAGTCGGGCATCGCCGTCACCATCACCGTCGACGGCAAACAGCAAAAAATCGACGCCGAAAAAATCCTGATCGCTGTCGGCCGCAAGCCGCGCACCGAAAACATCGGCCTCGAACGCACCAAAATCAAGCCCGACCGCGGCTTCATAAAAACCGATTCATGGATGCAAACCGCCGAACCCGGCGTCTACGCCGTCGGCGACATCGTGCTCGGAACGCCGCAACTCGCCCACGTCGGCGCCATGGAAGCCCTTGTCGCCGTCGCCAAAATTGCCGGCAAGCCCGCCAAGCCGATCAATCCCGAACACATCCCCGGAGCCACGTATTGCCATCCTGAAATCGGCAGCGTCGGTCTCACCGAAACCAAAGCCCGCGAAGCCGGATACAACGTGAAGATCGGCAAGTTCCCCTTCACCGCCAATTCGCGTGCGAGCATCGTCGGCCAGCACGAAGGCTTCATCAAAATCGTCTCCGACGCCGACTACGGCGAAATCCTCGGTGTCCACATCATCGGCCCGCAAGCGACAGAATTGATCGCCGAAGCCGTCGCCGCCATGGAATTAGAAGCCACAGTCGAGGATTTGATGTGGACCATCCACGCCCACCCGACACTGGCCGAAGCCATGCTGGACGCCTCAAACAGCGTCTACGGAATGGCAATCAACGCGTGATCTTTCCAAGCCACGGATCCACACCGATGACCACAGATAGAGCAGAAAAGCGTTGTCATCCTGAGCGCGCCCTTTGCGCGAAGGACCTCTGCACTTTCTCTGTGCTCCTCCGTGGCCTCTGTGGTGAAAGCTCTTGATTTTGGGTCGGCGCAAATCCGCGATGAGAACTTGATTTC